>JAQGNA010000479.1 GCA_028292075.1 Rhodoferax sp.
TTGCGGTTCTCGATGAGGTTGGCGGTCTGCTCGATGGCGGACAGCGCCAGGAACATGACGATGGCCAGCGTCAGCAGGCCGAGCATCACCACGCCGAGTGGCGCTTCAAAAATCTGGAAGCCGACGCTGAGCGTCGCCGTCCGCATGAACTCGGACCAGTTGAGGGCGACGAAGGCGGCGACGAGCAGGATGAAGGCGATGAGTGAAATGGTGCGCGCGCGCATGGGAGTCTCCGATCAGATGGTGTACAAAACAGCGCTCCATTATCCCCGTCGTACCGTTGCCCGAACGGAGGGCGCCTGTAGGAAGACATGGCGACCTCGCGTGGGATGTGAAACGACCGCCTCGACCATCCCGCCTGCGTGTCATTTGGACGGACGAATGCGGCTACTTTCGCTTGCGGAACGCGTACCAGCAGGCGCCGAGGGTGAACGTCAGCACGATCAACCCGATCTTCAGGAAGCCGTGTTCGTCCTGCGCCAGCGGAATGCCACCGACATTCATGCCGAGCAGGCCGGCAATGATGTTGATGGGCAGGGCCAGCACGGTGACCACCGTCAGGGTAAAGACGCTGCGGTTCGTCTGTTCTCCGATTTGCGCGGCCATTTCCTCCTGGAGCAGCTTGATGCGTTCCTGCAGGGCCTGCAGGTCCTGGATCACCAAGGCGAATTCCTCGGTCGACTGTCGCAGCTCGTCGAGGTCGTCCTCCGAAACCCACTGCGGCGGCTGTCGCAGCAGGCGGAACAGCGCCGCCGGCTCGGGCACGAGAAGGCGCTGCAGCCGCACCAACACCCGTCTCAGCTGGCCCAGAGCGGCCCGTTGCGGCGCCAGGCGTGCGGACAGCATGCCGTCCTCGACGTCGTCGACCTTCACGGTGGTTTGGCGCACGATGTGCACCAGCACGTCGCCCTGGTCCCGCAGCAGGTGGTTCAGCAGCGCAGCCGACGACGCGAAACAGGCGCCGGTTTTGACGGCCTGGCGCAGGCGGTCGACCGACCGCAGCGGGTGCAAGCGCGCGCTGACCATGGCGCGGGCGTTCACGTTCACCCAGAGGGTCGACATTTCGGACGGCTCGAAGGCGAACTCGTAGGCCACATCGTTGACCACGGCGATCAGGTGGTCGTCGATATTTTCGAGCCGCGTCGAGCGCGGACCATCGCTGGCGGCGCTGCGCAGGTTGTCGAAGTAGTCTTCCGGCATCGGCAGGTGGCCGCGCATCCATTTCGCGGCGCCGGCGTCGGTGAGATTGAAGTGCAGCCAGATGAAGCCCCCCTGCGGTGGCGTGTCGCCTTGGGCGCTCGCCAGCCAGCCCGCCGCGTCGTGCAATCCGATCGGCACACCCGGCGAGCCTGGTTGAAACAGAAAGCCGCAAAGCAGCCCGTGCGGCTCCGCGCCGTAGGCATCGGTCAGGCTGGCCATGTGGGACGGACCGGCGGCCAGGCGCGGATGGTGGCGAACATGGCGAACCTGATTGAGGGAAAGGGTGGTGTGTTGCAGGTCATCGGGTTCGGGGCCACGCGCAGGGCAAACGAGGGCTTGGCCGCGCAGCATTTACGAGACAATCAAAGGCTTTGCATCGTATGACGCCCCCGTGGCAATGTCGTGACATGAAACTATCCCACCCCCGCGCGCTTCTGATGATGGTGTTGGTGACCCTGATGTGGTCGATTGCCGGCGTCACCACGCGCCACCTCGAGTCTGCCAAGAGTTTCGAAGTCACCTTCTGGCGGAGCTTCTTCACGCTGCTGTCGCTGCTGGTGATCCTGCCCGTGTTCCAGGGCCGCGAGGTCATCGCGAAGATCCGGCGGGGCGGGGCCATGCTGTGGATTTCCGGCGTTTGCTGGAGCGTCATGTTCACCGCGTTCATGGTCGCACTCACGCTGACCTCCGTGGCCAACGTGCTGGTCACCATGGCGCTCGGGCCGCTGCTGACCGCGCTGATGGCGCGCGTGCTGATCGGTCACCGCCTGGCGCTCCGCACCTGGGCCGCCATTGCCATCGCCGGCATCGGCATCGCCTACATGTACGGCATGCAGTTCAGCCTGGGCAATGACGACCAGCTGGTGGGCACCCTGGTGGCGCTTTGCGTGCCGTTCGCCGGGGCGCTGAACTGGACGGTGGTCCAGCGCAGCCAGGCGCATGGCCGCAATGTCGACCTGGTGCCTTCGGTGCTGGTGGGCGCGCTGATTTCCGCTGTCGTCACGCTGCCGCTGGCCTATCCGTTCCAGGCCACGCCGCACGACCTGCGCCTGCTTGCCGGCCTCGGGCTGGTGCAGCTGGCGATTCCCTGCGTGCTTTCGGTGGTTTGCGCCCGCGTGCTCAAGGCGCCCGAGGTCTCGCTGTTGGCCTTGCTGGAGGTGATCTTCGGCATCGCGCTCGCCTGGTGGGGCGCGAACGAGGTGCCGCAGGCCACGGTGCTGACCGGCGGCGCCCTGGTCATCGGCGCACTGGTCATGAACGAACTGCTGGGCTGGCGCCAGCGCTGACCCGGCCCGGGCGCGGCTAGAAGACGCCCGAGGCGATTCTTGCCCGCGCAAGCCGCCGCAGCAGCCAGGTCAGTCCACCGGCCGCGAAGGTGAGGCCGATGGCAAGTGCCGTCCAGAACCCCTGGGCGCCCATGGCTTCGACCGGACGCCAGGGCAGCCAGCCCGGTGCCAGCCCGAGGACGCAGCCCAGCGGCAGGCAGATGCCCCAGAACGCGCCGAGGTGAATCAGCATGGGCAGCCGCGTCACCTTGTACGCCCGTACGGCGTTGGCCACCGCGACCTGCATGCCGTCCGACATCTGGAACACCGCCGCGAACAGCAGCAACTGCGCGGCCAGCGCGGCCACGCTCTGGTCGTTCGTGTAGGCGCCCGCAATGCGCTCGTTGAACAGCGCCGTGCCGATGGCGCTTAGCACCGCCACGCTCAGCGCCATGGCGACGCCCACCCAGGCACGCCGGCGCGCCAGCACCGCATCGCCGGCGCCGAGCGCCTGGCCCACGCGGGTGAGCAGGGCGACGCCAATGCTCAGGGGCAGCATGAACAGCAGAGAGACGAAGTTGAGGGCGATCTGATGGGCCGCCACCACCGTGGTGCCGAAGCCGGCCACCAGCAAGGCGATCAGGCTGAAGGCCGAGGTCTCGGCGAAGAAGGTGATGCCGATCGGCAGGCCCAGCCGCAGCAGCGGCCTGATTTCGGCCCACCGCGGGCCTTCGAAGCGGGCGAACGGCCAGGTGGCGCGGTAGATCGGCGCGCGGTGCATCCACCAGACAATGGTGGCCAGCTCGAACCAGAGGCACAGCAGCGTGGCCCAGGCGCAGCCCAACCCGCCGAGGCGCGGCAGGCCGAACCGGCCGAAAACGAGCACCGCGTTCAGCGCCACGTTCAGCGCCAGGGCGCCCAGCGCGATCACCATCATCGGCTTGGTCTGGTTGATGCTGGTGCTGTAGCCGTACAGCACCCGGTACAGGCAGAAGGCCGGCAGGCCGAAACTGATCACGTGCACGAAGGACTTGGCCAGCGCCCGCACACCGGCGTCGATGGCCATGTGGTCGAACACCAGAGTGGCCGTGTTGGCCACGACCATGGCGGCCAGGCCGAGGCCGAGTGCCTTCCAGAGCGCCTGGCGCACCACCCGCGGAATGCGCGACAGATCGCCCGCACCGACGTGCTGCGAAACGATGGGGTTGACCGACATCAGCGCGCCCATTGCCGTGACGATCAGGATGTGCCAGATCGACACGCCGAGCGACACGCCGGCCAGGTCTTCGGCCGAGGCATGGCCGGCCATCGCCACATCGACCACGTTCATGCCGACGGTGGCCA
>JAQGNA010000508.1 GCA_028292075.1 Rhodoferax sp.
ACGCATCCGCCGCGGCTTCGCCATGCCGGACCTGCAAGGCGACCTCGTGGTCGACCGGGAGCAGTGGTACGCCACGCGTCCCGACTACATCCTGCGCATGACCGAACGCTCCAAGAAGTACCTGTTCCACATCGTCGAGGAACTCGAGCGGCGCGACATGCCGACCGAGCTGGCGCTGCTGCCGTACATCGAGAGCGCGTTCAATCCGCAGGCCGTGTCGAGCGCCAAGGCGGCCGGCATGTGGCAGTTCATGCCGGCCACCGGCAACTATTTCGAGTTGCGCCAGAACGTGTTCCGCGACGACCGCCGGGACGTGCTCGCCTCCACCCGTGCCGCACTCGACTACCTGCAAAAGCTGTACGGCATGTTCGGCGACTGGCAGCTGGCACTGGCTGCCTACAACTGGGGCGAAGGCAGCGTCGGCCGCGCCATCGCCCGCAACCAGAAGCTCGGCCTGCCCACCGGCTATGCCGACCTCAACATGCCGGCCGAGACCCGTCTCTACGTGCCCAAGCTGCAGGCGGTGAAGAACATCGTCGCCCACCCGGAGCTGTTCAGCGCCGAGCTACCGCTGATCGAGAACCACCCCTATTTTCAGTCGGTCGACATCTCGCGCGACATCGACGTCGCCCTGGCCGCCAAGCTGGCCGACGTCCAGCTCGAAGACTTCAAGGCGCTGAACCCCTCGGCGCACCGGCTGGTGATTCTGGCCGCCGGCACGCCGCAGATCCTCCTGCCGTGGGACAACGCCAATGTGTTCCGGCGCAACCTCGAGGCCTATACCCAGGGACAGTACGCCAGCTGGACGGCCTGGACGGCGCCCACCACCATGAGCGTCAGCGCCATCGCGCAACAGGTCGGCATGAGCGAGGCCGACCTGCGCAGCATCAATAACATTCCGCCCCGCATGCTGGTCAGGGCAGGTTCCGCGCTGGTGGTGCCGCGCTCGGCCAAGATGGACGACGTGACCGGCCAGGTGGCCGACCATGCGCAGCTGAGCCTGTCGCCTGAAATCGTCAACCGCAAGGCAGTGGTCAAGGCTGGCAAGCGCGAAACGGTGGCCAGCATCGCGGCACGCTACAAGCTGAGCGCAGCCAGCGTCGCCGACTGGAACGACGTCAGGACATCGGCGTCGTTCAAGCCTGGCCAGGCGGTGACGGTGTACCTGCCCGTGACGGTGCGCAGCGCTGTACAACGCGCCAGCGCACAGCGTGCCGAACCGCGCGCCCAGCGGGCCGGACCACACCGCACCGGTCGTGTCACGGCCAGCCAGATCCAGAAGGTTCCCCGCAAGCCGTCTGCCACCGTAGTGCAAAAGCCTCGGAAGAAATAACCGCCGAACGAGCGTGCAATTCAGCAGTTGCTGACTTGTTGGCTGGTTCGCCGATGTTTGGCTGAATTCGGAGGCATCGCCAGGAGAACCGGCCCGCAGCGTGGTTCAGGCCTTGTACTTGTCCCGTGCGCGCAGCGCGAACTCGTTGGTGTACGTCTTGGCCAATGCGATCTGGTCGGGCTTGATGGCCGGGTCGAGTGTGCTCAGCGCCTTCAGGGCCGTGGCCGGGCCGTCGTCGGGCACCAGGCCGTTCGGCGAGATGGCGTCGCGCACCTTGCTGAACGACGCGAGATAGAGGGCACGGTCGCCCAGCAGGTCACCCTCGGGCACCGTCTTGATGATGTCACTCGGCCCGGCGGTCTGGAGCCACTTGAGGCTGCGCACGATCGCATTGGCCAGCGCCTGGGTGGTGTTGGGATTCTTGCGGACGAAGTCATTCGACGCGTGCAGGCAGGCCGCCGGCATGGCCCCGCCGAACAGCTCCTGCGCGCCCTTCAGCGTGCGGGTGTCCGACACGATGCGCACTTCCCCCCGCTGCTCCAGCATGGTCATCACCGGATCGGCATTGCTCATGGCATCGATCTGGCCGGACCGCAAGGCGTTCAGCGCATTGGCCGAAGTGCCCACGCCCACGAAAGCCACATCGCTCGTGCGAATGCCAGCCCGCAAGAGCACCAGGTTGGCCACCATGTGGGTGGACGACCCGGTCGACGACACGCCGATGCGGCGACCGCGCAAGTCAGCCAGCGTACGGAACTCGGGCATGGTCTTGGTCGAAACGCCGATGGCGATCTGCGGCGCCCTGCCCTGCAGCACGAACGACTGAAAAAACTGGCTGCGGCTTTGCAGCTGGATCGTGTGTTCGAACGCGCCAGAACAGACGTCGACCGCGCCGCTGGTCACCATTTGCAGGGCGCGCATGCCGCTGGGTTGATCATTGATCTCGACGTCGAGGCCTTCCGCCTTGAAGTAGCCGAGCTGTTCGGCGATGGTCAACGGCAGGTAGTAGAAGGCCGCCTTGCCGCCGACGGCAATGGCGATGCTGGTCTTTTCGAGTTTGACCTGAGCACGCAGCGTGGGCACCGCCACGGCCGCGGCGGCCACGGCGATGCCGGCGGTGAAGCGACGGCGGCCGGGTGAATGGGAATGCATGCAGGAATTGCGGGATCGAATCGGATGGCGACCGAGCTTAGCCAAAACCCCTTCGCAGCAACACTAGGGCATCCCCAGGGTTCATGTCAGGTTTGACAGCCTGCTTAACGCCTGTCGACCAACGCATGGGCGATCGTGCCCAGGTCGACATATTCAAGTTCACTGCCCACCGGCACGCCGCGTGCCAGCCGGGTGACACGGATGCCACGCGCCTTCAGGGTTTCGCCGATGACATGGGCGGTGGCCTCGCCCTCGGCCGTGAAGTTGGTGGCAAGGATCACCTCCTGAACCTGGCCGTCACCCGCGCGGTCGAACAGCTTTTGCAGCC
>JAQGNA010000546.1 GCA_028292075.1 Rhodoferax sp.
CCTCCTGGAACGGCGTGCTGGCGCCGGCGGGCACGCCGCCCGAGCTGGTGGCGCGGCTGGCGGCCGATGCCGCCGAGATCCTGTCGCAGCCGGCCATCCTCGACCAATTGCACCAGCAGGGCCTGCAGGAGGTCGCGATGAAGCCGGCCGAGTTCGGCGCCCACATCAAGGCCGATACGGCCACCTGGGCCCGCATCATCAAGGCCCGCAACATCACGGCCGAGTGATGACCGATCCCTCCGCCGCCGCACCCGCGACGCCGCCCGACGACGGCAACCTGCTGCTCACCCTGATCCTGTACAGGCTGGATTCCTCCGCGATCTGCTGCCGCAGCCGTTCGACTTCGCGCACCAGCGCATCGATCTTCTGGTGCTGGCGAATAACGACCTGGTTGAGCTGGTCAAACAGGTCTTCGTTGAAGCTGCACTTGATTTCCAGTTCGGTCAGGCGGTGGTCTGTGGTGTCGTGGTCTTGCATGGCTTGCGGGGTTATCGGCTCACTGGCGCAGTTCTCCGGCCAGTCAAGCATTGCTGGCACGGCGTACGCCTCAACACAGCAAGGCATTGAAGCGCAAACCGACCAGCGCCTCCTGCAAATGCTCGCGCGCCGCGTCTGCCAGCGCTTCAGCCTGCGTGAGCAACTGGCCGTCGCGGTGAAAATTCAGGGTGCCGGCCTGGACGGCGCCCAGCAGGTGCGCCACGAGTTCGTCGTGCGCATGCTTGCCATCCAGCAGCGGCAAAATATGGCGCTGCACCAGCGTCAGGGCCACTTCGTCATGCCAGGCATTGCAAATGGCCGCAGGCGGATTCGACAGTCTGTCTGCCAGGGCGGCTTGGCGGGCCGACGCCATGACCAGGGGTCGGTCCGGAATCGAATCGGGCGCCTTGACGGGTGCCAGGCGGTAGCGCACCGTACCGGCAACAATCCATTCATTGAGCAGCGACAGCACCGCCGGCAGTACCGCCGTGGCCGGCTGGCTCAGGCTGCGGCCCACGTCTTGCGCCAGCGTGCGCACTTTCACGGTGGCCGGGTAGTGCGCGTTCAAGGCCAGGGCCACGGCCTTGTGCACAGGCAGGTGCAGGGTCAGGCTGATGTTGTGCAGACTTTTGCATGCTTGCGGCGCAGCATCGAGGGTGAGCGGATTGTCGAAGCGGAAATGACCGGCGAACTGCAATGCCTCGATGCGCGCATTGTCCAGCTTGTAGCGAATGCTGCCGGCGCGCGGCTGCTTGACCAGCAGCGTCTGGCGAAAGGCGCGGTTCACCAGGAAGTCCAGGTACTGCTCCATCATCACCTGGCTGCCACCGCATTCCTTGAGCAAGGGTTCGGCCGCCTTGGCGCCATAGTTGCTGACAAACATGGTTTGCGGCGTGGCGTCTGCCAGGTAGGCCAGTTGCTCCTTGCCTGCCGCTGCCAGGAAGTCCTTGAAATAGCAGGGCGCGTTGCAGGCTTCCAGAAACTCGTGCATCAGGTAGTAGCTCTGGCCGTTCTTGATCAGCGGCTGCGTTTCATCGAGCGTTTTTCGCAGCACGCTGTCGGGTTGCGACATTTCATGCAAAAAATCGACCATGCCGCGGGCATAGGCCAGTTTTTCGGCAGGCGTGTCGCGGTCGGCGCTGCGCAGCAGCATGGCGTCGCGCACAATTTCACGCGCCTTCCATCCGGGGTAGGTGTTGTAGCTGATGTAGGCCACGCCGTCGGGCGCCAGGTTTTCAGCGCAAATCCGCAAAATGGCCGCCTGCACCGTGGGCGGTACCCAGCTGTACACGCCGTGGCAGATGATGTAGTCAAACTCGCCAAGCGACGCATCGATCTGCTCCAGGTTGAGGTTTTTCAACGCCACATTGCGCAAGCCTGCCCGGGCAATGTTCTGCTGGCCATCGGCCACCTGGACCGGCGACAGGTCTACCCCCACCGCGCAGGCCTGGGGGTAGCGTGCCGCAAAAGGAATCAGGTTGCCACCCGAGGCGCAGCCCAGTTCCAACACCCGCGCCCGTTCGGGCCTGGCGGCCGGCAACCCGAAAAGATGCGCAATGGCCTGAAGGTGTTCAGGCGCCGATTGGGCAAACGGGTGCGACTGGTAAGGCACCTCGTCGTAGGACTGGGTCAGGATGGCGTTGAGTTCTTGGGTCATAAATTATGGTGGTCCGGACGGGTTTGCATGCTATTAGACCCGCACCCAAGTCAGCTGTGCTGCTTCAGCTTTTGGCCAGCATGCGCACCATGATTTCCACGCGGCGGTTGGGCGCCAGGCAGGCCACCAGCGCGGCTTGCGCAGACTGGTTGCATTGCACTACCGCGCCCTGCTCGCCCATGCCCTTGGCCGACACCTGGCCGGCGGGAATGCCGCGCGACACCAGGTAGTCGCGCACGGTGCGCGCACGCGCTTGCGACAGTTGCTGGTTGTAGTCCGTGGCGCCCAGGCGGTCTGAGTAGCCCACCACGTCCATGCCTTCCAGGGTGCCGCCGTCCACCACGCTTTTTGCCAGCGCATCGAGTTCGCGCTGGCCGCCGGGCTGCAGGTCGGCCATGGACGACTTGTCAAAGGCGAACAAGGCATCGGCCGACAGGCTCGTGCGGCGCGGCACAGCCACCACCACAGGCGCCGGCACCAGTTTTTCCACCACCACCGGCGGCTTCTCGGCCAGCTGGCTGGCGCAGGCGGCTGGCGCCCAGTGAAAGCTCTGCGCCAGGGAGTCCTTGTCATACACCACCTTGTACTGGCAGGTGATGAACTCGTTGCCTTTGCCGGTGCGGAAGTTGAAGATGTAGTCCCACTCGCGCACCTTGCCAAAACCTTCGCTGAAATGCGGCCGGCCCAGCAAGTCATACAGCTGGTCCTTGCTCACGCCGGGAGCTACCTTGCGCAGGTTGTCAAGGTTCACGAACACGCCTTCCTTGAGCCAGGCATCGTTTTTGATGTCGGGGAAAATCACTGAGGCCGGCCGGCCATCCTCGGGAATGTCTTTGCTGACCGAAGTGGTTCCGCAGGCCTGCAGGGTGATGACGGCCACAACGGCCAGTACGCGCCACATGCTGTTCAATTGATTTTTCATGGTGTTACCTGTTGGTGTTTTGTCGTGTCGATCTGTCTGTCTACGCGGGGCTGTGGTTCAGGCGTTGCAGCCACCTGCCGTGCCGTGCACGGCAGGTGGGCCGGCGCTCTGCTTACCAATGGAAACCTGCGCCCACCGCCACGCCGACCTTGCCGCGCGAATTGGCGGCACCGTTGATCTTGATCACCCATTTGCCGTTTTCAGACAGGGTGGACACGCCCACCGCAATCGATGTCTGGCCCTGGTAGGTTGCAGCACCGGCAGCCATCATGCTTTTGCCCGGAATGTAGGCCTGCGGCATGCTGGCCATCGCCATGGCGCCGGCCGTGCCTGCATCGGCATCCTTGGCATTGGAGTCCATGCGTTGGGCCATGTCGTTCACGGCCTTGCCAATGGTGTTCAAGCCATTGTTCATCTGGTTCACGTTGACCGCATCAGTACCGTTCACGCCAGGCGCCAGGTTGGACACCGTGGTGCCGCCCAGGGCGAGTCCGCCGCCCAGCGTTACGTTGCTGTGGTCGGTCGAGCCGTCCGGGTTGGTCACGTACTGCACCCCTCCCGACTGCACCACCTGCAACTGCTGCACGTTCACCGCGTCTGTCGGGTTGACGCCCGTGCCCACGTTGGTGATGACGTTGCCGCCCATGTTCACCGTGGTGCCAGCGCCCACCGTCAGGCTCTTGTTGATGGTGGTGCCGCCTGACAGCACCGTCGGGCCGGTGGCTGTCAGGTTGGTGGTGTTCACGGTGGTGAACGTCGGCGCCATGCTGGTGGCGATCTGCACGTCGCTGCCCACCTGGGTGATGGCGATGTTGTTGCCCGCGGTGAAAGTCGCGGTGGCGCCTGGCGCGATGTTGGTCACGCCGGTGCCGATGACGATGCCGGTGCCCGTTTGCGCTGTGGTCATATTCCAGCCCTTGCTGGCGACACCGCTGACGGCGTTCAACTGGTCGACGTTCACACCGTCGGTGCCGGCCACGCCTTTGCCGACATTGGTCAGCACGTTGCCGCCCATGTTCACCGTCTGGCCTGCGCCCAGCGTCAAGCCGCCGTTGAGGGTCGTCGGGCCGGCCACAGTCATTGCGCCGCCAATGATGGCGGCGCCAGTGGTCGTCAAGCTGCTGAACACCGGAGCGTCGGCCATCTTGATCTGCACTTCGTTGCCCACCACTTCGGTCTTCAGGTTGGCGCCCGAGTAGGTGCCCGCCGTCGTGGCCGCGCCGGTGATCTGCAGGGTCTCGCCCAGTTTGCGCTCGACCGTGCCGGTGTTGCCGGTGAACGTCAGCGGGTTGTTGGCCAGGTTGGTGATGGACGTGGTGTTGGCCGCCACGTTCTGGTTGGTCGCATAGAGCTGCGCGCCGTTGACCGCATCGGTGCTGGTGGCGTTGAGGGCGCCCTGGTGCACGCTGCTGATCGTGGTGCCGCCGGTGACGCCGCCGTCGGTGGAGACCGGGCCGGACAGCGGCACGCTGTTGTAGTTGATGCTGCCGTCCGGGTTCTTGCCATACTGCACGCCCGCTGCCGCTACGTTGTTGATGTTGGTCGACAAGGTGTCGGCCACGCTGTAGAGCTGGCTACCGTTGACCGCATCGGTGCTGGTGGCGGTGATGCGGCCTGCGGCCACGTTGGTCAGGGTGCGCTCGGCGCCCACGTCACCTATGCTGACCGTGCTGGTGGGCGCGGTACCGGCAAAGCCGCTGTAGGTCGTGCTGCCCACGGTGGCGCTGGTGGTGGCCACGGCCACTGCCGTCTTGCTGCCGGCGCCCAGGGCGACTGCGCCCTCTTCGCTGGCCGCCGCGCCGTTGCCCAGGGCCAGGCTGTTTACAGCCGTGCTGGTGGCGTTGTAGCCGACAGCCGTCGAGCCCATACCGTTGGCGAACGCATCGGCTGGTGCCAGGCCGGTCTCATTGGTGCGCACATAACGAACGCCGACGCCGTTGAGCGTGGTGTAGGCCGTGCTGGTGTCGCCGGCGACCTGGTACAGCTGCGCGCCGTTGACCGCATCGGTGCTGGTCGCGTTGACCGCGCCCTGGTGCAGGTTGCTGATCGTGGTACCGCCCGTGACGCCGCCGTCGGTCGAGACCGGGCCGGCCAAAGGCACCGTCGAGTAGTTCACCGTGCCGTCCGGGTTCTTGCCGTACTGCACGCCCGCTGCCGCCACGTTGTTGATGTTGGTCGTCAGGGTATCGGACACATCGAACAGCTGGCTGCCGTTGACCGCATCGGTGCTGGTCGAGTTCACTGCGCCGGCACCGACGTTGGTGATGACATTGCCGGCCATGTTCAGGCCGCCGTTCAGCGTCGTCAGGCCGGTCACGGTCAGCGGGCCGCCAATGGTGGCGGCGCCAGTGGTCGTCAGGCTGGCAAACACCGGAGCGTCGGCCATCTTGACCTGCACTTCGTTGCCCACCACTTCGGTCTTCAGGTTGGCGCCCGAGTAGGTGCCCGCCGTCGTGGCCGCGCCGGTGATCTGCAGCGTCTCGCCCAGCTTGCGCGCAACCGAGCCG
>JAQGNA010000557.1 GCA_028292075.1 Rhodoferax sp.
GCCATCTGATTCTGGCCGGATCCCTTCTGGGGCTGGACGACGCCAAAGGCAAGGTCTTTGACATCGCCATCCAGACCGGCGCCATCCTTGCCGTGGTGATGGTCTATTGGGCAAAGATCCGCGACACAGTAATGGCACTGCCCCACGAGCGCTCGGCCCGTCGGCTGGCCCTCAATGTGCTCATCGGCTTCTTGCCCGCGGTGGTGCTCGGCCTGCTGTTCGGCAAGGTCATCAAGGAGCACCTGTTCACACCCGCTGTCGTCGCCAGTACGTTCATCCTGGGCGGCTTCATCATCCTCTGGGCCGAAAAGCGCCAGCAGACCGCGGTGCGGGTGCAACGGGTGGACGACATGACCGCGATGGACGCCCTCAAGGTGGGTCTGGTGCAGTGCCTGGCCATGATCCCTGGCACCAGCCGCAGCGGCTCGACCATCATCGGCGGCATGCTGCTTGGCCTGTCGCGCCAGGCGGCCACCGACTTTTCATTTTTTCTTGCGATTCCCACGCTGATCGGTGCCGGGGTCTACAGCCTCTACAAGGAGCGGGCTCTGCTCTCCATGGCCGACCTGCCGATGTTCGCTGTCGGGCTGGTGTTCTCGTTCATCAGCGCCTGGTTCTGCGTGCGCTGGCTGCTGCGCTACATCTCGAGCCACAGCTTCGTGCCCTTCGCCTGGTACCGCATCGCCTTCGGCATCGTGGTGCTGGCCACCGCCTGGAGTGGCCTGGTCGTCTGGGCCGAGTAAACCAACTTCTGGCTACCCGCCGCCGGTCGACGAACGGCCCGGGTCAGCGGCCGGGTCGCCGGAGGTAGGTGCCTGAGGCGAACAGCTCGTCTTCGGCCGCCCGGATCTGGTCCGCCACCGCTTCCCCCGATAGCGCCACCACCAGTTCGAGCAGCACCTCCACCAACGCCATGCCGGCGGCGATCGACGGCGCCGCGGAGGTCCCCCGCACCGCGAACAGCAAGGTCTCGTCGGCCAGCAACGAAAGCGGCGATGCCGGGCTGTCGGTCAGCGCCACGACCTTGCAACGTCTTTCATGGGCTGTGCGCGCCACCAGATCCGCCTCGCGCGAGTACGGTGCGAAGCCGGCCACCACCACCGCATCGCCTGCGGCCATGGCCCGCATCCGCATCTCGAGGGCGCCGGCCTGCGCGTCGAGCAGATGCACGGTCGGCCGGAATTGCCGATAGGCGTACACCAGCTGAAAGGCGAGGGCGAAACAGGCCCTGAAGCCGGCCACATGCACCTGCGGCGCCCCGACCAGCGTGGCCGCGGCGCGCGGCAAGACGTCGCTGTTGTGGTTGCGCGTGAAGGCGAGGTTGTGCGCATGCGCGTCGAACAGCTGCGCCAGCACCGCCACGTCGCCTTGAGGCCCTGCTTGGTCCCCGAGCCCCTGCGGGCCGTGGCCGAACTGCTCGGTGGCCAGGCCGAGTTCGTGGGCAAAAGCTTCCTTCAACTGCGGCCAGCCTGGAAAGCCGAGCGTCTGGGCAAAGCGCACCAGGGTGGCTGGCGGCACCTCCGCGCGTTGGGCAATGCTCCGCATCGAGGCGGTGACGATCTCGTTCGGATGCTCGAGCGCGTACTTTCCCGCACGTTGCAGCCCGGGGCTGAGCGTGGCAAAGCGGTCACGAATCATCTCGCTGGCAGTCATGGAACGGATGTTACAGGAGCCGCTATTTTTCATTGGTTGCCCTTGCCCCAAGCCGGAAAGACTGCGGCTGCAGTGGCTCGGGGGGTTCGTGAAGCCAAGGGAAATCCCCCATGCGGTCACGTCGCAGCATATCTACAATGTGGACAACCATCCACATTATGGACATCCGCCATGCCTGTCGACCGTGTAGACCAAGAGCCGATGACGCCCTACCAATACCCGAATCCGCCGGACGCCTTGCCCGAAATCGTGGTTCAACACGCGATCCCGCAAGACGAACGCCTTTGGGTGCCACAGGCAGAAAACGTCTGGTTTCGCCCGCTGTGCCTGAACGCCAGCCAGGGGTACTGGATGAACCTGCTGCGCGTGAGCAAGTCGGGTGTGCTGAGCCGCCACAGGCATCCGCAGGCGGTGCATGGCTTCGTGCTCAAGGGCCGGTGGCGCTACCTCGAACACGACTGGGAGGCCACCGAAGGCAGCTATGTCTTCGAGCCGCCGGGTGAGACGCACACGCTCTACGTGCCGGAGGACGTGGAAGAAATGATCACCTATTTCCAGGTCAACGGCGTCATGTACTACACCGACCCTTACGGCAACGGCATGGGCTATGAGGACGTGTTCACCAAGATCGACATGTGCCGCAAGCACTTCGAGGCCGTGGGGCTGGGTGCCGACTACACCAAGCAGTTCATCCGGTGATGACTTGCTTTCGATCCTGTTTCAAACCTTGAACCTTCGGAGACCTTCTATGTCGTACCCCACCACCCGCCGCGGCCTGACCGCACTGGCCGCCCTCACCGCACTGACCGCACTTGGTCTGGGCGCTGCCCAGGCGCAATCTGACTTTCCGACGCGGCCGATCGAACTGGTCGTGCCGTTCCAGCCCGGTGGCGGCACCGACGCGCTGGCCCGTTCCTTCGCGGACGCCACCCGCAAGCACATGCCGCAAAGCATGATCATCGTGAACAAGCCGGGCGCGAGCGGCGCCATCGGCTGGCAGGATGTGATCAGCGCCAAACCCGACGGCTACCGCCTGGCCGTCGTGACGGTGGAACTCACCACCCTGCCGCACATGGGCATCGGCAAGTTCACCTACGAGGATCTGCAACCCATTGCGCGCCTCAACGCCGACCCGGCCGCCATCACCGTGCGCTCGGACGCGCCGTGGAACACCATCGAGGAATACCTCGCCGCCGCGCGCAAGGATCCGGGCAAGATCGGCGTCGGCAACGCCGGCAACGGCTCGATCTGGCACCTCGCCGCGTCGGCGCTTGAAGAAAAAACCGGTGTCAAGTTCAACCACATCCCGTTCCAGGGCGCTGGTCCGGCGGTGCTCGCGCTGCTGGGCGGGCATGTTGATTCCGTGGCGGTGAGCCCTGCGGAAGTCACGACCTATGTCGCCGCGGGG
>JAQGNA010000576.1 GCA_028292075.1 Rhodoferax sp.
CAAAGACGCGCCCCTCCTCTTTCGTCCGCAGCTCGACTGGCAGCAATGGCGCTGGGGCCTGCAGTTCCTGGGCCAGTGCAACGACGCCGCCTTCGAGCGCAACGTGCAGCAGCTGGTGGCGCTGGGCGCATACAGCCACTCGGCGCTGAAGGAGGTGGTGCAGGCCACCGGCATAGACTTCCACCGGCTCGAGCGTGGCATCGCCCATTTCTATACCGACCAGGCCGCCTTAGCCGATGCCGCGACCGCGGCCGGCCTGATGCGCAAGTACGGCGTGGACCGCAAGGTGGTCAGCCGCGAGGAGCTGTTCGCCATCGAGCCGGCCTTCCGCAACTTCGACCGTATCGTCGGCGGCACCTACACCGCCAGCGACGAGAGCGGCGACGCCCGCGTCTTCACCCAGGAACTCGCCCGCCGATGCCTCGCGCGCGGCGCCCAGTTCCTGTATGACCACGACGTAGTACGCCTGAACAAGGCCGGCAACGCCATCGATTCGGTGGCCGTCAGGCCGCGCGCCCCGGCCAGCGGCGCCAGAGTCCAGACCTTGCGGGGCGACGCGGTCGTGGTGGCCTGCGGCTCCTACACGGCACCGCTGCTGCGCACCGTGGGCGTCGACCTGCCCATCTACCCGGGCAAGGGCTACAGCGCCACATTCAAGCTGCTCAAGCCCGAACTGGCGCCCATGGTGTCCACCATCGACGACGAGGTGAAGTGCGCCATGAGCCGGCTCGGCGACCACCTGCGCGTGGCGGGCACCATCGAAGTGGGCGGCTACAAGCTTTCGCTCGACACGCCGCTTGCACGGGCGCGCTGCCAGATGCTGGCCGACCGCATCGAGGCCGTACTGCCCGGCGTGTGCGACACCCGCACCGAAGCGCAGGGCGGCCAGCCGCACTTCTGGACCGGCCTGCGTCCTGCCACGCCGACCAACATCCCTTACATCGGCCGCACCAAGGTCGACAAGCTCTGGGTCAATGCCGGCCACGGCACGCTTGGCTGGACCCACGGCGCCGGCTCGGGCAAGGCGATGGCCGAACTGCTGAGCGGCGAGCAGCCTGACATGCAGTTCGGGTTTTACGGCTTCAGCGCCGGCCAGCGTACGGCGCAACTGGCCCGTGCCTGACGGCAGTGGCGGGTGACGCCGGGTCTGGACGCCGGGCGCCGCCGGCCTTTAGATCGGGCTGTCATGCAAGTCCGTGCGCCTGCAGCATGCACGCCTGGAACGCCCGCGTGACCCGCGATGGCTGCGGCGAGCGCCGCACGATGCCGAAGAACCGGCACTCATAGCGAAACAGCGAGGGGTGCACCGCCTGCATCTGGCCGGCGTCGACGAAGACCTGCGCATAGTGGTCCGGCAGGAACCCGAGATAGCGGCCCGACAGGATCAGCGTCGCAATCGATTCCTGGTCGGAGCCGGTGGCCTTGCGCGGCAGGCGCATGCGCTGGCTGATCTCCATGTTGGGCGAGTGGTACGCCAGCCCGGCGAACCGGTGTGCCCGCAGATCATCCCAATCCATGGCTGCGTGGTCCGCGCCGAACAACGCATGCCGCGCGCCGCAGTGCAGGCTCATGGTTTCGCCGAACAGGTCGTCATACGCCAGGATGTCGGAACTGCGGTGGCCGGGGATCACGCCGATCTGGTATTGCCCGTCGATCACGCCGCGTTCGATCGCATGGAGCGAACCGACGTGCAGGTTCAGCCCCACATCGGGCGCCTGCTCGCTGAAGAGGGCGATGGCGCGGCCCAGTTGCGCCTGGGGGTTGGTGGCGGTCTTGTCGAACACCGCCAGGTGCAGCTCACCGCCCATGCGGCGATGGATCTCGTCGACGCTTTGGCGAAAGGCGTCAGCACCGGCAAGCAGGCGCAGCGTTTCGGCATAGACCTGCTGGCCTTCGGCGGTAAGGGCAAAGCCGGCACGGCCGCGACGACACAGCGTGAGGCCAAGGCGCGTTTCCAGGTCCTTGACATGGCGGCTGACGGTAGAGATGCCAATGTTCAATTCGAGCTCGGCCGCGGCCATTCCGCCGCAGTCGACCACACACTTGAACACGCGCAGCAGGCGCAGGTCCATGTCGGTCAGTTGGCCCAGCACAGCGCGGCTTTTACCGGGCGTACCCGGCGTGGTTACTTGCATGAAGCGTCAACTGAACATTGATATTTAGACATTTATAAGAGTAACAGAGCCGCAAGAATGCCCTTGCACACCTCTTCTCTCTTTCCCCCACCGCCATTGCAGGAACCGCACCATGGACATGACCGACGCCAACCACCTGGGCCCCCGGACGACCGCCTCCACCCCGGTGCGCACCGATGCCGCCTGGCTCGACGCGCACTGGATGCCGTACACCGGCAACCGCGACTTCAAGGCCAACCCGCGCATGATCGTCGGCGCCAAGGGCTGTTATTACACCGACGCGGACGGAAGGCAGATCCTGGACGGCCTGTCGGGCCTGTGGTGCTCGGGCCTTGGCCACGGCCGCAGCGAGATCACCGAAGCCGCGACGCGCCAGCTGGCCACGCTCGACTACTCGCCGGCGTTCCAGTACGCGCACCCGCTGTCGTTCGAACTGGCCAACAAGCTGAAGGAGCTGACGCCCGCCGGCCTCGACCATGTGTTCTTCACCGGCTCGGGCTCCGAATCGGCCGACACCTCGCTCAAGATGGCACGGGCCTACTGGCGCGCCAAGGGCCAGGCCAGCAAGACCCGCCTGATCGGCCGCGAGAAGGGCTACCACGGGGTGAATTTCGGCGGCATCTCGGTGGGCGGCATCGTCGCCAACCGCAAGGTCTTCGGCCAGAGCATCGAGGCCGACCACCTGCCGCACACCATGCTGGCCGAAAACGCGTTCTCGCGGGGCTTGCCCGCCCATGGCGCCGCGCTGGCCGACAACCTGCTGAACCTCAATGCCCTGCACGACGCATCGAACATCGCCGCCGTGATCGTCGAGCCCATGGCCGGCTCCGCGGGAGTGATCGTGCCGCCGCAGGGCTACCTGCAGCGGCTGCGCGAGATCTGCACGGCGAACAACATCCTGTTGATCTTCGACGAAGTCATCACCGGATTCGGCCGCACCGGCGCCTACACCGGCGCGGAGGCCTTCGGCGTGACGCCCGACATCATGAACGTGGCCAAGCAGGTCACCAACGGTGCACAGCCGCTGGGCGCGGTGCTGGTGAAAAAGGACATCTACGACACCTTCATCGCCCAGGGCGGCCCGGACTACATGCTCGAGTTCCCCCACGGCTACACCTACTCGGCCCACCCGGTGGCCTGCGCGGTGGGCCTGGCGGCGCTCGACGTGCTGGTGCGCGAGAACATGATCGACCGCGTCAAGGCACTGGCCCCGCACTTCGAGAACGCGGTGCACAGCCTGAAAGGCGCGAAACACGTCACCGACATCCGCAACTGCGGACTTGCCGCGGGCCTGACCATCGCCGCGCACCCGGGCGAGCCGGCACGCCGTCCGTACGAAGTGGCCATGGCGATGTGGAAGAAAGGTTTCTACGTGCGCTACGGTGGCGACACCATCCAGCTGGCCCCGCCGTTCGTGATCTCGCCGCAGGAGATCGACAGCCTGGTCAACGCGCTCGGCGAAACGTTGAACGCCGCGGCCTGAACTAGCGCGGCCTGGCCATGCGGCGGGGCCGTCCACGATCAGCCGCTTGCCCAGGGCGACCGCGTCGTCCTCGGCATAACCCAGCGCGCGATAGAACGCCAGCACGCCTTCGTTGCCACGCCGCACCAGCCGGTTGAGCTTGGGGCAACCCAGTGCGGTCAGCAGCCGCTCGGCCTCCTGCATCAGCTGGCGGCCGGCCGATCGGCCTTGGAACGCCGGCGCCACCGCCAGGTAGTTCACCCAGCCCCGGTGCCCTTCGTAGCCGACCATGGCGGTCGCCATCAGCTGGCCGTCGACCTCCCCCACGAGGAACAGCTCCGGGTGCTCGGAAAGCTTGCGGGCGATGTCCTTGCGCGGGTCGTTCCAGGGGCGCGTCAGGCCACAGGCCGTCCAGAGTTGCACCACCGCCTCTTCGTCGTCCGTCTGGTAACACCGAATCTGCATGTCCATCCTTGGTTAACCCGCGAAGATACCTTGTTCCGACGGCGCGCTCGGGCACGGCGGGCAGGACCGGGTTGCTCTTACAGCCGATGCCCCTCCCACCGATACCCGTCGCCGGCCGATGTCTTCGCGGCTCGGCCAGAATGCACGACCGCCCCTGCGCATGTCCGACCCGCCGGTCACCCGCAGGCTCATCGTTCATCCACCGCCCGTTTCGGAAAACCGCGCATGACACGCAGCTTCCTCTACCTCGTCACCTCCACCCGCGAGCCAGGCCATGTGGGCAACACCGAATGGCTCGCCCGCCAGGCCGCGGCGGCGCTGCCGACCGGCACACCTCAGGCCTGGCACCACCTCGCCGCCATGCAACTGCCGCCCTTCGTCGACCAGCGGCATACGAGCGGCGTCTACGCACCTCCCACCGGCGACCTGAAGTCCCTGCTCGACGCCACGCTGGCGGCCACCGACATCGTGCTGGTGGCGCCGGTCTACTGGTACAGCATCCCGGCGCCGCTGAAGACCTACATCGACCACTGGAGCGGCTGGATGCGCACCCCCGGCATCGACTTCAAGGGCGCGATGGCCACCAAAACGCTGCGCCTGGTCACCACCAGCGGCGACCACGCCAAGGCCCAGCCGATGATCGATTCGGTGCGGCTGTGCGGCGAGTTTTTGTCCATGGCGGATGGTGGCGTGCTCTGGGGCAAGGGCGGTCCACCGAACGCGGTGCAGGCCGATGCCCAGGCCGTGGCCGGCGCGGCCACCTTCTTCTCGCCCCTTCCTTCGACCCCACACTGAAAGGCTCGCAGCCATGTCCACCACCGAACCCCAGGCCCTCGCGGCCGCCCTGACCATCGACGTCGTGTCCGACGTCGTCTGCCCCTGGTGCTACATCGGCAAGCGCAAGCTCGAAGCGGCGCTGGCGCTGCCCGGTGCCGCAGCGCTGCCACCGGTCACCGTGCGCTGGCACCCGTTCCAGCTCAACCCCGACCTGCCCCAGGACGGCATGCCGCGCAAGCAGTACCTCGAAGACAAGTTCGGCGGCCCGGAACGCGCCGCCGCCATCTATGAGCGCGTGCGCGCCGCCGGCAGTGCCGTGGGCCTCACGCTCAACATCGACGGCATCACCCGCCAGGCCAACACCCTTGCCGCCCACGCGCTGATCGGCTTTGCGCAGCAGGGCGACCGCGACGGCAGCGACGTCAAGGAGCGCCTGCTCCAGGCCTACTTCGTCGACAACCGCGACATCGGCGACATCGACGTGCTGACCGCCATCGCCGCCGAAGCCGGTCTCGACCCCGCAGCCGCCCGCGCATTCATCACCAGCCCCGAAGAGCGCGCCGCCGTGGCCGAATCCGACGCCCAGGCCCGCCAATTGGGCGTGAGCGGCGTGCCGTTCTTCATCTTCAACAGGCAACTCGCGGTGTCGGGGGCGCAGGACCCGGAGACGC
>JAQGNA010000628.1 GCA_028292075.1 Rhodoferax sp.
ACCAAACTGGCCGAGTGATGGCAAAGCTCTTTACGCTCATCGGCTCAATTTCACGCCGGACTGTTGGCATTGAGCAACGCAACCAGTGGTTCCCCAGTGAAATGCCGACTTGACCGCAGCGTTTTCACACTGCTCACATCGGACCGCGCCATGCATTGGCGATATAGCTCTGACGTGGCTCAGTTGTCGCTCCGACGTCCATTAAAACGGGGCGCGCCTCGAGGCTACGTCGGCGCGATGTGGCTTCAGCGCCACGAAGTCTCAAATTTGGCAGGATTGACACCTGCTCTCGCTCACCAATCGCCGACCGTCTCAAGCACCATTGCGCACACCTTAAATGTGGCGCAACCCATTGTATTTAAATAGAAAATTGACAGTTCTGAAGTGCGGTCCTTTCGCCCTTCCATGCGGGATTTCCCCGTGTCCCAGAGGCGATAGTCTGCGTGTTCCTACTCTTTACCGCACAAGAGCCGGCACTTAGTCTCGGCTTGCGACGCTCAACCATGTGCCTAGCCCAATTCACCTTGCCATCTCTGGAGAACTTATGAAGAAAATGCGTGCGCTGTCAGCGGCTGTTTTGGGCTGCATCTCATCCTTGTCCATGGCGCAGACCACGCCCGGCACCAGCAGCGTCACCCTGTACGGCCTGGTCGACGTCGGCTTCAACCATGTCACGGGCGGCCCCGGCGGTACCCAGAACAACATTTCGAGCGGCAACATGGAAGGCTCGCGTTTTGGCCTTCGTGGCAACGAAGACCTCGGTGGCGGTTACCGTGCCATCTTCACCCTCGAAGCGCGTTTTGAAAGCGATTCCGGCTCGCTGAGCAACCGGCCCGCTTCCCTGGGCAGGTTGCCGGACCGCCTGAGCACGGCCGCTTCCCTCGGCCTGCCTGCTGCGCTCCAGCCCGCAGTGAACGCCGTGGCGGCACAGGTGGGTTCCACCATCGGCGTCAACCTGGGCAACAATCTGTTTGACCGCCAGGCCTATACCGGCCTGGTGACGCCGTTCGGCGCGTTTACCCTCGGCCGCCAGTACACGCCAGCCTATCTGGCAACCGCCAACTTCGACGTGATGAAGACCGAATCGAGCCTGGCCCTCGGGCAGCTGGTTGCGATTCCTTCGTCGTTCGACATCCGCGTCAGCAATTCGCTCCAGTACGGCATTCAGAAGGACGGCTTCAGCGCCACCGCCATGTATGCCGCCGGGGAAGTGGCTGGCAACTCGAGCGCTGGTCGCCTGCTCGGCGCAATGGCCGTCTACAAGGGCAACGGGTTCTCGATCGGTGGCGGCTACAACACCCGGAACAACGAAGTGGGCGACAAGTCCCTGACCACCGCCATCATCGGCGCTACCGTCGACGCAGGCCCGGGCACCTTCTACACGCAGTACGCTTCGATCAAGGACACCCATCCCACCGGCCTGTCGGGCGTGTCGAACAGCCTGGTCGCTGGCGGCCTCGCGCGCCCGGTCGCCAACCTGGTGCAGAACGCGTTCTACGAAGGCTTCAAGCAGGACGCCCGGCTGTACCAGATCGGCTACCGCATCGTCAGCGGCGTGCACACGGTTTCCGTCGCCTACAACAACATGAACGACCGCCGGCCGTTCAACGCCGACCGCTATTCCTACGGCGCGGCTTATTCATACGCGCTTTCCAAGCGGACCGACGTGAGCGTGGTGCTGACGCACCTGGAAAACAAGAACACCTCGCAGGACGCGCTCGGTGGCAACGGCTTTGTGGGCGGCGTTTCTTCGGCTGCCGGCAAGGACTCCAACGGCATGGCCTTCTCGATCCGCCACCGCTTCTGATCCTCCGGTATTCCCCTGCTTCCTGGATCCCCCCGCGTGGGGGATTTTTCATTGGCGGGCTGCTTGCAGTACAGTGGGATCCGCATCCCACCGGGCCATTGCCAACACCATGCAGCGTCGATCCATCCCCAACTTGCAGCGTCCCACGCTTCCTTCGCTTCCTTCCCTCGATCAGGCGCTTCGTGTCGCCGACACCGCACTGCGGGCCATCTTTACGCAGCCCCACGCGAGCCGAGGTTGTCCCACGGTGCCCGAATTATCGACCGAGTTGTCCGCCGACGAGAAGCGGCAGTCGGCAGCGCTGATGCGGGTGAACCATGTGGGAGAGGTGTGCGCGCAAGCGCTCTACACCGCGCAGGCTCTGGCGACCGACGACGCGGCGCTGCGGCAGCATCTGATGCACGCGGCGCAGGAAGAGACCGACCATCTGGCATGGACGCGCCAACGCCTGGACGAACTCGGTGGCCGCACCAGCCTGCTCAACCCGCTGTGGTACGCGGGCGCTTTCGGCCTCGGCCTGGTTGCCGGCAAGTTGGGTGGCGACCGGGTGAGCCTGGGTTTTGTGGTGGAGACCGAGCGTCAGGTCGAGGCGCATCTGCAAAGCCACCTGGCGCGGCTGCCGGCAGCCGACCATGCCTCGAGGGCCATCGTGGCCCAGATGCAGCAGGATGAAGCGCGGCACGGCGCCGAAGCGCAGCAAGCCGGCGGCGTTCCCCTGCCCGCCCCGCTCAAGCTGATGATGCGCGCCGCCAGCAAGGTCATGACCACCACCGCCCACTTCGTCTAGCGCGGCGTGGCCTGACCAAGCCCGTCTCGGCTCAGGCTTCGATCAGCTCGAAACTCGTGGTGATCTCTGCTGTCTTGCCCAGCATGATGGTGGCCGAACAGTATTTGTCGTGGCTCATGGCGATGGCCCGCTCCACCGCCACCGCAGGCACGGCCTTGCCCGTCACGGTGAAGTGCATGTGAATGCTGGTGAAGACCTTCGGGTCGACCGGCGCGCGCTCCGACGTGAGCTTGACGCTGCAGCCGCGCACGTCGTGGCGGCCACGTTTCAGGATGAGCACCACGTCGTAGGCCGTGCAGCCGCCGGTACCGGCCAGAACTGTCTCCATCGGCCGGGGCGCCAGGTTCTGACCGCCGTTCTCGGGTTTGGCTGCGTCGGGAGCGCCGTCCATGGTCAAAACATGGCCGCTTCCCGTCTCGGCCACGAACCCCATGCCTGACCGCGTCCCCGAAGCGCCTGTCCAACTCACCGTGCATTCCATGTCGATTCCTTCTAGTTAACGTGACTGTCGGGGCCGCGATTGGCCCGAAAGTGTGAACAAATTCATACACTCGACTGTAGGGG
>JAQGNA010000653.1 GCA_028292075.1 Rhodoferax sp.
CCTGGACAATGAACAAGGTCGCTTCTATCGCCAATTGTTTGAAACAGCGGCTCAGCACGACGAAGCCGTCATCTACGAATACCGCTTCAACGACAAGACGGTGGCCATGAATTTGTGTCTCCGCCGCACAGGCAACCTGGTGATCCTGAAGACCACCTATGACGAATCCATCCAGGCTTACTCGCCTGCCTTCATGCTGAGCCAGGACGCTGTCGAGAAGATCTTTGCTGCCGGCGACACTGCCCGCGTCGAGTATTACGGCCGCTTGATGGAATGGCACACAAAATGGACCGAGAACAAGCGCACGCTTTATCACCTGACCGCGTACCGCTGGCCATTGGTCAAGCAGGTGGCGCTCTCTCGCCGCCCCAAGCCCGAGCCAGCAGCACCTGAAGCAGTGGCTGTGGTTCCCGCTGTAACCAACGCGGCAGCCTCGACAGCCTGAGCGCCTGAAAGTCCGCTGACCATGATTACCGTTGTCATTCCCTTCTTTCAGCGTAGCCCTGGCGTTTTGGCCAAGGCGCTCGCCAGCATCGCTGCACAAGAGGGTTGTCCGATGCCCATTCATGTGATGGTCGTGGACGATGCCTCGCCCGTGCCAGCCGCGGACGATGTCGACAGCATGCCGAACATGCCGTGGCCCGTGCAGGTCATCACCCAAGCCAACGCGGGCCCTGGCGCGGCGCGCAACACCGGCATTGCCAATGCGCCGGAAGCCACCCGCTACATCGCGTTCCTTGATTCCGATGACGAATGGTCACCCGACCACCTCGCTCGGGCGGTTTCCGCTTTGCAGGCTGGCTACGGCTGTTATTTCGCCGACCACTTCCAACTGGGTCAGACCACCAGCGCCTTCATTCGCGCCAAGCGGATCCAGCCAGAGGCGCACTCGCCGATTCCTGGCACCGCGCCAGGCCTGCACGCGTACAAGGGCGACATGCTCGACCAGATCATTCTCGGCAACGTCATCGGAACGTCCACCGTGGTGTACGACGCGGTGTCGTACCGCAAAAACCGATTCCGGGTCGAGTTCACCAACGCAGGCGAAGACTATCTTTTCTGGATGGAACTGGCGCAGGGCGGTGCGAAGTTCGCTTTCTCTAGCCAGTCAGAGGCCACGTACGGCCGAGGTGTGAACGTGTACTCAGGCGCAGGGTGGGGAAGCGAGGAGCATCTGCTTCGCATTCACAACGAAATGAAATACCGCAAGACTACGCTCTCGTTGTTTGATCTCACGGGAGCGCAAAGGGCGCATGTCGAAAAGAGCATTCAGGCTCTCCGAGGCGCGTTTGCCCGGGATCTGCTCCACCGCATTGCGCACCGCAAAAGAACCTCGATGGATCTGTTGATGAAACACGCCGCCATGGACACCAAAGGCGTGCTGTTGTTTCCGGCAACCTGCCTCAAAGTGGCTCTTGGCAAGACCTGAACCTTGCCGCCAACCTGGGGCTTGACCTCAGGCAGCGACAGTTGCGTTCAAAAGCTCCACCAGTGCTTCCGAGCGGCCGCGCCGCGAAGAACGCCTGACCGCCTCTGCAGTAGGAAGCGCAGCTTGGCCCTCTCGCACCGAGGCAACAAATGACGGCAGCATCGCTTCAATCTCCGCGGTTACATCGAGCCGCGCTATGGCATCGATGCCAGCGCCCTTCAACACCCCGGCCGTATCGCCGATGGGATCGGTCAAGCCGATGATGGGCCTGCCAGCGCGCAGGTACTCGTAGATCTTCGCCGGGATTTGCGCGTTGCAGTTGCTGGCCTGCATGACTAGGAGCGCGTCTACCGACTGCATCTCAGCCAATGCTTCTCGGTAAGGGATGGCCGGACTCATCTCGATGAAGTCTGATACGCCGTGCCGCGCCGCCAGCGCCGTGAGCAAGTCGTCATGCACCGACGCTCTGAACCGGATCCGCAAGTCCGATGGCAAGAGACGCCCGACGTGCTGCAAGCTCTGCAGCGCTGCAAAAAGTTGGGTTGGATCTCTCTCCGACGGATATACGATGCCGCTGTGCAGCAACACCACCGGCTTCGTGCGATCTGACGCCCCTGTCGGCATCGAAGGTGTTCGCTGTGCCGGAAAACTCTCTTCGTCATAACCGTTTTCAAGCACCTGAATCCGGGCCGAAGCTTGCGGATAGCGCTCCCGGTACATCTGCGCCGCGCCAGGCGTCGTGAACACTGCATGTTGTGCGCCGGTCATCGCCGACTCTTCGATGCGCTGGTAGCTTCGCCACGTCACGGGATCGGCTGGATAGCCCTCCTGCGCCATTGGATCGCGGAAGTCCGCCACCCACGGAATGCCCGTCTTGCGGTGCAACGTCTCGGCGATCACATGGGCCGTGGCGATCGGATAGGTCGACCAGATGACATCCGGCCGGTGCTCTTTGATCAGCCTCAAGCCTTGGCGGACGGCGTCGAACCGCCAGCTGATCCAGCGGTCGGGCCGCGCCATCCAACCCATGTAGCGGCCCTTGATGTTGAGATGCCGCGCGGTGTCCAGGGCAAACGCCCGACACACCTCCGTGCCAGCAGGGACTTCGCTCATGAGGTCCTGGCTGGTCTGCGCATAGGCCCGGGGGTCCGCGCTGAGGACGATAGGCTGCCAACCAAGAGAAGGCAGGTGCTGAACGAAGCGTAGCGTGCGCTGGATGCCACTGCTTCCGGCCAGCGGCGGGAAGTGGTAGGCGATCATCAATATTTTTTTCACACGGACACCAGGACCTTGAGGATGTTGCTCCGGCGCACGACAGCAGG
>JAQGNA010000673.1 GCA_028292075.1 Rhodoferax sp.
ACGCGTTTTCTGCCGCTGAGCGCCCGCTGGCGGCCGTCCAGACCTTCAGCGCCTGAACCGTTGCAAATACGTCATGCACGCGCACCACCCGGGCACCGCGCTCCACGGCGATCAGCGCGGCAGCCACGCTCGGAATGAGCCGTTCGTGCAGGCCCACTGTTCCGTGCGTCGCCGGCACGGCCATGGCGGCCAGCGACGACTTTCGCGACCACGCGGCCATCAGCGGGAATCCCAGTTCGGCCAACTCTGCCTGGCGTTGCAGCATCGAGAAGTTCTGCGCCACGGTTTTGCCGAAACCAGGCCCTGGGTCGAGCAGCACACGCTCCCGAGCCACACCTTGCGCCAGCAATTGCGCGGCCGTCTGCCGCAAAAACGCGGCCACCTGCGCCACGACGTCACCACTCATGGGTGACAGCTGCATCGACACCGGTTCTCCATGCATGTGCATGACGCAAACGCCACAACGCGAATGCCGTCCCACCACCCCGAGCCCGGTCTGCGACTCACCCTCTGCATGGCCTGGCGGGCGCCAGCGCAGCGCCCACACATCGTTGATGACGTCGGCGCCCAGGTCGAGCACGGCCTGCATGACTTCTGGCTTGTAGGTGTCCACCGAGATCGGAACACCCAGCCTGACCGCCTCGCGCACCACGGGGAGCACCCGGGCCAGCTCTTCCTCCACCGGCAGGGGCGTTGCACCGGGCCGGGTCGATTCGCCACCAATGTCCAAAAGATCGGCGCCCTCGCGCAGCAAGGCCTCGCAATGGCGCAATGCGTCCGCCGTCGTCGCATGCTGGCCGCCGTCCGAGAAGGAATCAGGCGTGACGTTGACGACACCCATGACCCGGGGAACGGTCAGGTCGACTTGAAAGCGTGCGGTTTGCCAGTGCATGAGCGATGTTGAAAGAGGACCAACGAATGAGTCGCGTGATGAAGGGGCTCGATGTTGCCGCGCGCAAACGCAAAAACGGGGCCAGAGGCCCCGTGTGCTTTCGCTCAGCCGGATCAGGCAGCTGTGGGCGAAGGCTCCGGCGTCACCGCCGGTGCGCCGCCGCTACCGCCGCTATTGCCGCCGCCACTGGTTGGCGTGCGTGCAACCCAGTCTTTCGGTGGACGCGGCTCCTTGCCAGCCATGATGTCGTCGAGCTGTTCCGTGTCGATGGTTTCCCATTCCAGCAAGGCCTTCGCCATCGCATGCATCTTGTCGCTGTTCTCTTCGATCAGGCGGCGTGCCAGGTTGTACTGTTCGTCGATGATCTTGCGCACTTCGGCGTCGACCTTCTGCATGGTCGATTCGCTCATGTTGGTGGTCTTCGTTACCGACCGGCCCAGGAACACTTCGCCTTCATTCTCGGCATAGACCATCGGGCCGAGGGCCTCGGTCATGCCGTAGCGCATCACCATGTCACGCGCAATTTGCGTGGCACGCTCGAAGTCGTTGCTGGCACCGGTGGTCATCTGGTGCATGAACACTTCTTCAGCGATACGTCCGCCAAACAACATGCTGATCTGGCTCAGCATGAATTCCTTGTCATAGCTGTAGCGGTCTTGTGCAGGCAGGCTCATTGTGACGCCGAGGGCACGACCGCGAGGAATGACGGTCACCTTGTGGACCGGGTCGCACTTGGGCAGCAACTTGCCGAGCAGCGCGTGACCGGACTCGTGGTATGCCGTGTTGCGGCGCTCTTCCTCGGGCATGACCATGCTCTTGCGCTCAGGGCCCATGATGATCTTGTCTTTGGCGCGTTCAAAGTCCTGCATCTCGACCACGCGGGCACTGCGACGTGCGGCCATCAGCGCGGCTTCATTGCACAGATTGGCCAGGTCGGCACCGGACATACCGGGCGTACCGCGGGCAATCACGCCAGGGTTCACGTCCTGGCCGATGGGTACCTTGCGCATGTGAACGCCAAGGATCTGTTCGCGTCCGCGGATGTCGGGCAGCGTCACGTACACCTGGCGGTCGAAACGACCGGGGCGCAGCAGGGCGGCGTCGAGAATGTCGGGGCGGTTGGTTGCAGCCACCACAATGACGCCAAGGTTGGTTTCGAAGCCGTCCATCTCGACCAGCATCTGGTTGAGTGTCTGCTCGCGTTCGTCGTTGCCGCCGCCCAGACCGGCGCCACGTTGGCGGCCGACAGCATCGATTTCGTCGATGAAGATAATGCAGGGTGCGTTCTTCTTGGCGTTGTCGAACATGTCACGCACTCGGGCCGCGCCCACACCAACGAACATTTCAACGAAGTCGGAACCGGAGATCGAGAAGAAAGGTACCTTGGCCTCGCCGGCGATCGACTTGGCCAGCAACGTCTTGCCGGTGCCCGGAGGGCCGACCAGCAACAGCCCTCGCGGAATGCGGCCGCCGAGCTTTTGAAACTTTTGAGGGTCTTTCAGAAAGTCGACGACTTCCTTCACTTCTTCCTTGGCCTCATCGCAGCCCGCGACGTCGGCAAAGGTGACCTGGTTGTTGTTTTCGTCGAGCATGCGCGCCTTGCTCTTGCCGAAGCTGAAAGCGCCACCCTTGCCGCCGCCTTGCATCTGGCGCATGAAGTAGACCCAAACGCCGATCAGCAGCAGCATGGGACCCCAGCTCACGAGCAAAGTCATGAGCAGCGAACTTTCTTCGCGTGGCTTGACGTCGAACTTGACGTTGTTGGCGATCAGGTCGCCCACCAAGCCGCGGTCGAGGTAGGTGGCGGTGGTGCGCACCTTGCGGTCGTCGTTGGTGGTGGCGACGATGTCGGTGCCGCCCTGCCCTTCGGAAATGGTGGCGGCCTTGATCCGCTTGCCACGCACTTCTTCCAGGAAATCAGAATAGCCCATGTAGCCGGAGCTGACGCTGGTGCGGGTGTCGAACTGTTTGAACACCGTGAACAGCACCATGGCGATCACGAGCCAAACGGCAATTTTTGAAAACCACGGATTTTTCAAGCAAGACTCCGGTAAGGGGGGGCAATGGGGCGCATGCGTCGAGGCACTTGCAGGTACTTGTGTCCGATTTTAGGCCTTTCAAGCCGGGCTACCGTCCTTTTTACCGCCTCCGGCCAT
Source organism: Rhodoferax sp. (assembly GCA_028292075.1). The sequence goes on from JAQGNA010000673.1 coordinate 3,049, forward strand.
AGGCGCAACAAGGGTTTACGCCGCATTCGAAGCCATTTCCGGACGAATGGCATGCCTCACGGCAGCGGCTTCAGCCCCATGCCGACCAGGAAGGTTTCGGACGATTTGTCGCGCGACGCCTTTGGCTTGATGGGCTTCACGGTGTGAAAGGAGCGCTTGAACAATTGAACGAGTTCGTTGTAGCCGCTGCCGTGGAACACCTTGACGACGAGCGCGCCCTCGCGCTTCATGTGCTGCTGGCAGAAGTCGACCGCGATTTCAATCAGTTCGGCCACCCGTGCCGCGTCGACAGAACCCAGCCCGGAAAGGTTGGGCGCCATGTCGGAGACCACAACGTCAGCGAGCCGTCCGGCCAGCGCCTCGGTCATCTGCCCGAGCACCGCGTCCTCTCGAAAATCGCCCTGGATGAAGGCGACACCCTCAACCGGCTCCATGGGCAGCATGTCCATGGCGATGATCGTGCCGTTGAGCTCGCCGACCGCCGCGCCGCCGCCGGTGGCGGTTTTGGGCGACAGCTTGCGTCGCACATACTGGCTCCAGGCGCCCGGCGCCGAGCCAAGATCGACCACCAGATGGCCGGGCTTGATGAGGTGCAGGCTTTCGTCGATTTCCTTCAGCTTGTAGGCCGCACGGGCCCGGTAGCCTTCTCTTTTAGCCAAAATGACATACGGGTCGTTGACGTGGTCGTTCAACCACGCTTTATTGACTTTCTTGCTTTGTGTTTTGACTTTCATGTGTCCTTGATAATACGGCCATGTCCCAAATTCAACTTACCCCCGCCCAACGCAAGGTGCATCGCGCCGAAGCACACCATCTCAACCCGGTGGTCATGATCGGCGGCGACGGCCTCACCCCTGCCGTCATCAAGGAAGCCAACCTGGCCCTCAACGCCCACGGCCTGATCAAGGTGCGGGTGTTTTCTGACGACCGCGTCGCCCGCGAGGCGATGTTCCAGAGCATGGCCGAGGAACTCGGCGCCGCGCCGATCCAGCACATCGGCAAGCTGCTCGTCTTCTGGCGCCCGAAACCCGAGATCACCAAGGTGCGCGCCGACGACGAAGACCGCATGCCCGGCCCACGTGACTTCAAGGTGTTGAAGCACAGCACCCGCGGTGGCCAGCGTCCCGAAGTGAAGACGCTGCGTGTGCTGGGAAACCAGCGCCTGACCGCCGGCGGCAACGTCAAGCGGGCCAAGCCGAAGCCGAAGACAAGCCTGAAGAAGCGCAGCCAGACCTGAGTCCGCCGCGCAGCGTTCATGCTGCAGCCCGCGGCTCCCTCGGCATGAGCTTCCAGAGGGTGACGCCAGCGCACAGCCACTGCAGCAGGTACATGCCGCTGCCAACGCTGTGCCACAACTTTAGGTTCTCCCGCGCGACGATGCGCGGAGACACTCCGAATTCGTTCAGCAGCGCCAGCAACAGGCCTCCTGCAATGAAGAGCATCGCGGTGGGTGCCCAGGCCGCCAACCCGCCAGTGCTTCTTGACCGGGACAGCATCAACAGAAGCAATGCGCAGCCCGTGGACAGCCAGGTCTGGGCGGCAAACAACCTCGCCGCCGTCTGCCCAGCGACGGCCGGGCTGGGCAGGTACACGAACAGCAGCGGCACGACCATGAATCCCACGGCCGTCAGGCTGCCCCACCACAGCGCGGCGGCAAAAATGGGCAAGCGGGAGATCATTTCACGCCCTCCAAGGTGGCCTGCCGGCTGGAGGCACCGTGATCGGCATGCTCAGACGTATTTGACCGCCACGACCGCGTAGCGCTTCACGCCACCGGGCGCCTGCACCTCGGCGGTGTCGCCCTCTTCCTTGCCGATCAGCGCGCGGGCGATCGGGCTCGAAATGTTGACCCGGCCGAGCTTGAGGTCGGCCTCGTCCTCGCCCACGATTTGGTACACCACGGAAGCGCCGGAATCCTCGTCCTCGAGTTCGACGGTGGCGCCAAACACAACGCGACCGCCAGCGTCGAGAGCGGACGGGTCGATGATCTGGGCAGTGGAAAGCTTGCCTTCGACTTCCTGAATGCGGCCTTCGATGAAGCCCTGGCGGTCCTTGGCGGACTCGTATTCAGCGTTTTCGCTCAGGTCGCCCTGCGCACGCGCGTCCGAGATGGCCTGGATGACCCACGGACGGTCCACGGTCTTGAGTTTGTGCAACTCGGCCTTGAGTGCGTCGGCGCCACGTTTGGTGACTGGGAAGGTTGCCATATTTGATTCTCCAAAAGCAAACCGCCGGTCGTTGCCGTCCGGCGGTGTGTGGGGTTGCATTTCTGGGCCGAAGCCCTTGCGGTGATTATGCCGTTTTTGCGATGCGCGACCGTTGGCTCAAGCCGCCAGTTGCGCGTGCATTTCCTGCACCGAGATCACGTCGAGTTTGTCCATGTGGCGCATGCCTTCCACCGCGGCTTCGGCACCGAAGATGGTGGTGAACGTGGTCACCCTGGCCAGCAACGCCGAGGTGCGGATCTGGCGCGAGTCGGCGATCGCATTGCGGCGTTCCTCGACCGTGTTGATCACCAGGGCAATCTCGTTGTTCTTGATCATGTCGACGATGTGCGGCCGCCCTTCGGTGACCTTGTTGACCACCGTGCAGGCCACGCCCGCCGCCAGCAGGGCTTGCGTCGTACCCTTGGTGGCCAGCAGCTCGAAGCCGAGCGCGGCCAGGCCCCGGGCCACCTCCACAGCGCGCGCCTTGTCGTTGTTCTTGACCGAGACAAAGGCCTTGCCCGAACGCGGCAGCTTGGTCCCGGCACCGATCTGCGACTTGACGAACGCCTCGCCGAAGGTCTTGCCCACGCCCATCACTTCGCCGGTCGACTTCATCTCGGGGCCGAGAATCGTGTCCACGCCAGGGAACTTGACGAACGGGAACACCGCCTCTTTGACGCTGAAATACGGCGGCGTGACTTCCTTCGTCACACCCTGCGCCGCGAGCGACTGGCCGACCATGACCCGTGCGGCCACCTTGGCCAGCTGGATGCCGGTGGCCTTGCTCACGAACGGCACGGTGCGCGACGCGCGCGGGTTCACCTCGAGCACGTAGATCACGTCCTTGCCGTCGACATGCTGGATGGCGAACTGAACATTCATCAGGCCCACGACGTTCAGCGCATGGGCCATGGCCGCGGTCTGTCGCTTGATCTCGTTGACCGTGGCGGCAGCCAGGTAGTACGGCGGCAGCGAACAGGCCGAATCGCCGCTGTGCACGCCGGCCTGCTCGATGTGTTCCATCACGCCGCCGATGAACTCGTC
>JAQGNA010000569.1 GCA_028292075.1 Rhodoferax sp.
AGAGCGCGGCGTCGGTAATGAGGGCTTTGATCTGGCGCACGCCGGCGCCCACATGGTCGGCGGCATCTCCTACCACGCCGGGCAGGAAGCGGCCCGCGCCATCGAGCTGGATGCGACAGCGAATCTCGCGGCCGATGAAGGCGTCGAGGTCGAAGTCGGCGGCCTGGCACGCGCCGAGGTTCAGGCGGTCGGGGGTTTTGAGGAGGAGCTCGTAGGCGAAGAGGCTGTTGACGCCTTCGGTGCCGGAGAGGCGGACCGGCTCCAGGGCGGGTTCGCCGAGGAAGAGGGGGACGGCCTCGCTGGAGACGGTGAGGGTGCGGGAGGCTGGAAAAAGCGACATGCGGGCCTTGAAAGTGGGTCGTCCCACATCGTCGAAATGGGCTTCAAGCGTGGCGACTTCAAAGCGGAATGTCAACGATCTAAGACCGACCGAATACTGTCGTTGATTAGAGCTCCATGCCTCGCGAATAGGCCTTGCGCCCTAGCGCTGCTTGCAACCGGTCAGGGCCGTTGAATGCGATGCCACGCCACCACGGCGTCACCGGCCTGTCACACGCCGTCCACAGAATCAAGCACGCGCATCCCTACGTTGCAGACCCGCCCTCCCGGTTTCCTTCCCCTTCGACATCGCCATGAAACGCCACGCCATCACCTCCGCCGCCCTGCTTGCCCTGGCCAGCCCCGCCTTCGCACTCAACATCGTGCTCTCCAACGACGACGGCCTCACCAGCAACACCAAGGCGCTGTACGAAGCGCTGAAGGCCGCCGGCCATGACGTGATCGTGGCCGTGCCCTGCACCGGCCAGAGCGGCCGCGGCGCGGGCATCGTCATGTACAGCACCAACACCATCGTGGCCGACAACGACGCGCAGGTGACGGCCGAAGGCGGTTGCCACAACGGCGCAGCGCCAACGGGCGCGCCCGCGGTCGGCAAGTTCACCAAGACCGGTTTCACCGGTGGCGACTACTTCTACGTGCACGGCACGCCGGTGATGGCCACCATGTATGGCCTCGACGTGCAGGCCCAGGCGCGCTGGGGCAAGGCGCCCGACCTCGTGCTCTCGGGGCCGAACGAAGGCCAGAACCTGGGCAAGATCGTCAACAGCTCGGGCACCGTGAGCAACGCGCAGTTCTCCGCCAGCCGGGGCCTGCCTTCCATCGCGCTCAGCGCCGGCAGCGACACCACCGACAACACCAACCTGGCCAGCCCGTATTCCACCGTGGTGGCGACGCTCACCGTGAACCTGGTGAAGGCGCTGCAGGCCAAGGCCGGCGCCGGCGCGCTGATGCCCGCCGGCGTGGCGCTCAACGTCAACTTCCCCAACGCCCCCACCACGGCCATGAAGTTCGCGTTCTCGCGCTTCGGCAGCTATGACAACTACACGTTGAAGTTCAACAACGCCGTGCCTTACGGCCTCGGCATCAACGTGAACACCGCGGCCACCACGGCAGCACAGGCCGAGGACGAATCCGTCGTCTACAAGACCAAGATCGCCGTCACGCCGATGCAGGTCGGCTTCGAGACGCGTCCGGCCGGCCAGCAGTGGCTGCAGCTGCGCTTGCGCGACTTGTTCGCGCAGTGAGGTGGCAGGCATGAACCATCGTTTGGGATTCCTGGCCTTCTCGGCCATCGTGCTGACCCTCGCGGCCTGCGGGGGCGGTGACGACAACCAGCCCAAGGTCAACGTCGACGACCTGGCTGCGGGCACCTACGTGGTGAGCACCGGCGACGCCGACGCGCCGACCGTGGGCAAGTACTACGCCGGCGCCGACGGCAGCCGCCTGCTGGTGCTGCCCGACAGCACCGACCACGCCAGCCAGCTGTACCGCCGCAACGCGGGCGCAGCCTGGGCCGCCGTGCCCGCGCCGGGGCGGGACGTGACCGTCACGCTGCTGCGCAGCAGTGCCACCACGGCCAGCACGCTTGCCGTCGCCTCCGTGGCCGGCAGCTACGTGGCGCAGGTTGGCACCGGCGTGGCGGCCAGCTTCACGGTGAACGCCGCCGGCGACATCACCGCTGGCGCCACGGCGTGCAAGCTGTCGGGCAAGTTGTCGGCGGGCACGCTGCCCAATACGCTGCAGCTCAGCCTCGCAACCACGGCCTGCGGCGCCCTGCCGGCCAGCGCCACCGGCGTGCTGGCCGTGGATGCGGACTACGCACCGGCGTCCTTCCGCCTGGTGGCCGACAACGGCGCGCAGGTGGTCGATCTCTGGGCCTACGCCGAGTAGTTCAGAAGCGCCGCAGCAGCAGGCTGGCGCCCATCGCACCGGTGGCCGCCAGCAGGCCCGCGTAGGCCGCGGCGGTGCCCCATGCGGTGCCGATGGCGGCGAAGGCGATCGGCGCGACGGCCAGGCCCGAATACCCGAACATCAACGCCGCCCCCGTGACCGCGCCGGCACGCGCCGGGCCGGCGATGCGCGCGATCTCGGCCATCATCACGCCGTTCCATCCACTGGCACTCACACCCACGAGCACGAGCAACACGGCCAGCGCGGCGGCCGGCGGCGTGCCGGGCCACAGGAACAACAGCAGGCCGGCGCCGCCGATCAACAGGCCCAGGCCACCGAGCAGGCGCGCCGTCACCACGCCCGGGCGCTGCGCCACGCGGCCCCACAACAGGCGGCCAACCAGGCCCGCGCCCTGCATCAACGCCACCCAGCCCGCGGCCTGAGGCACCGGCAGCTGCCAGTGGCGCACGGCATGGCTCATCGCGAAGAAATTGAGGCAGACCTGCGTGGCCATGAACACCACCATGGTGACGGTGAGCAGGCGCAGCGCGGGCGAGCCCAGCAGTTCGCCCAGGCCACTGGTGTCGCCGGGCACGCCAGCCACCGACGGCGCACCGCCATCGGTGGTCACCAGCCGAAGACACCACCAGCCCACGCCCAGCGCGAGCGCCGCCACGAGGGCGAAGGGCAGGGTGGCGTGCTGCACCAGCAGCAGCGGCAGTGCGAGCGAACCGGCCATGGCGCCGATCTGGTTGCCGGTCTGCCGCACGGAAAAAATCCACGGCCGGCGGGCCAGCGGCGTGACGCGTGCCAGCACCGACGCACAGGCCGGCGTCTCGGGGCCGAACGCGATGCCGAGCAGCAGCACCGCGGGCCACAGCGCCCACGGCGACAGGCCGCCCGCGGCCGCACCGCCGGCCAGGCACAGCATCGCCAGCATCACCGCGGCCATGCACAGCGCGGCCAGCGGCAGGTCGCCAAAGCGGCGGATCATCGAGCCCGTGGCCAGCGACGACAGGGCGCCGGCACCGAACAACACGCTGCCCAGCACACCGAGCGCCTGCACATCGACGCCGAGTTGCGGCGCCAGCACCGACAACGCGAACGTGCCCATGGCGACGACCGCCTGGACCGCCATCATGGCGGGCAGGGTCCGTGCGATGGCGCTGCCGGCGAAGGGGTTCAAGGGCCGGCGAGCAGGCGCGCGATCGCGTCGGGCAGACCGCGGTTCGGCTTGACGGGCGGCGGCGCGAAGCTGCCCAGCGTGGCCTTGCCGGGCTGCAGCGCGCCCAGTGTTTCGGCATGCCGCACGGCGCTCGACACGCCGTCCACCACCGGCACCGGCAACTGGCCATGCAGCGCACGTGCCAGGCCCGCAAGCGGCGCGCCGGCCAGCACGATGACCTCGGCCCCGTCTTCGCGCACGGCGCGCTCGCACAAGGCCCGCAAGGCTTCAGCGTGGTCGTCCTGCACCTGGCCGATGCTGGCCAGCGGGCGGTCGAGCGCGCGGATGCTGGCGAGCCGGCCGACCAGGCCATTGGCCTCGACCACCTCGCGGTACCAGGCCTGGATGCGCTGCGAAATCGCGATGATGGAGAAGCGGTGGCCGAGCAGGCAGGCCGTGGCCAGCGCGGACTCGGTCATGCCCAGCACGGGGACCGGCAGCGCCTCGCGCAGGCCCGCCAGGCCCGGATCGCCGAACGCGGCGACGATGACGGCGTCATGCCCCGCATGGTGTTCGGCCGCAAGCTGCGCCGTGGCATAGGCGCCGATCAGGGCCTCGAAGCGGGTCTCGATGTAGGCCACGCCGAAGGCCGCGGTCTGCATGGTGATCTGCGTGCCGGGCGAGGCGCTGCGGCGTGCCTCGGCTTCGATCAGCGCGGTCACGCTGTCGGAGATGTTGGGGTTGATGATCAGCAGGCGCATGGGGGGCGGTCTCTTGTTTTGATCCGTTCGTCTGAGCCTGTTGAAGGGCCTTGTGCAGAGGTGGCTTCGACAAGCTCAGCCTGAACGGGGTAGGCGTGAACCAGGTCCTTCGACAAGCTCAGGACGAACGGGGAAAGAAATGCTCCGCACTGACGGAACGGAACTGCTCAGCACTGACGGGACGTAAATACCCAGCACTGACGGGACAGAAAAGCTCAGGACGAACGGGGAAAGAAATGCTCGGCACTGACGGGACAAACTGCTCAGCACTGACGGAGCGGAACTACCCAGCACTGACGGGACGGAAATACTCAGGACGGACGGGAGAGAGATGCCCTGGCCGGAGAGGACGGAAATATCCAGGATAAACCGGCATGAATCGCTCAGGCCGTCCGCGGGACCGGGCGCTTCGGCATCAGCGTCGGCAGGCCGCACACCAGCAGCTCGCCGCGGCCAGGCTGCGGATGGAAGTCCTTGCCGTCCCACACCACTTCGCCGCGGGCGAGCGTCATGCCGGGCCAGGCCTTGAGGCGCATGCCTTCATAGGGCGTGTAGTCGACCTCGTGGTGCAGCTG
>JAQGNA010000735.1 GCA_028292075.1 Rhodoferax sp.
CGACCTCGACCCCGGGGAAGGCGTCGAATGGAAAGCGATTCAGGAAGGCACGCGGGCCGTGCACCTGTTCCTCGAGCAACTGGGGTTGCCTTCCTACCTCAAGACCAGCGGCGGCAAAGGGTTGCACGTGGTGGTGCCGCTGAAAAAGGTGCACGACTGGGACACCGCCAAGGGCTTTTCGCAGGCCGTGGTGACGCACCTCGCGCGCACACTGCCGCAGATGTTCGTGGCCAAGAGCGGTCCGAAGAACCGGGTCGGCAAGATCTTCATCGACTACCTGCGCAATGGCCTGGGTGCGACGACGGTGTGCGCGTGGTCCGCACGCGCGAGGCCCGGCCTCGGCATTTCGGTCCCTGTGAGCTGGGAAGAACTGCCTGGGCTGCGTGGCGGCGACCACTGGACGATTCGCAGCGTGCAGACCCGGCTCGACAAGGGCAATGAGCCGTGGGCCGGGTACGCCAAGGCCGCGAAGTCGCTGAACGCCGCCATGAAGACCCTCGGCTACAAACCCTGAGGCTGCGGCGCGTTCTGCCCTGTCCTCCACATCAAACTGACCGATTCATTGACACCCATGCGCCTTGCGACGTTCAACATCAACGGTGTGCGCAACCGCATCGGCATCCTCACCGGTTGGCTCGACGCGACGAAGCCAGACATCGTCTGCCTGCAGGAATTGAAATGCAGTACGGCGGACTTCCCCCGCGAAGCCGTCGAGGCCGCTGGCTACGGGGTACTGGTGCATGGCCAGAAGTCCTGGAACGGCGTGGCCATTCTGGCGCGAGGCTCGCAGCCGCTGGAGATCCGGCGCGGCCTGCCCGACGATCCTGATCCGGCGCAAAGCCGCTACCTGGAAGCCGCCGTTCATGGCCTGCTGGTGGGTTGCCTGTACCTGCCCAACGGCAACCCGCAGCCAGGGCCGAAGTTCGACTACAAGCTTGCCTGGTTTGAATGCTTCAACCGGCATGCCGCCGGGCTGCTGAAGTCGAAGCATCCGGTGGTGCTTGCCGGCGACTACAACGTGGTGCCGACCGATGCCGACATCTATTCGCCCGCGTCATGGAAAAAGGACGCGCTATTGCAGCCGGAAAGCCGCGCTGCCTACCAGGCGCTGCTCGACCAGGGCTGGACCGACGCGCTTCGAAAGCAGTCGCCCGACCGGCCGATCTTCACTTTTTGGGACTACTTCCGCAATCACTTCGACCGAGACGCCGGGCTGCGCATCGACCACCTGCTGATGAGCGCCGATGTCGCAAAAAAAATGAAGTCAGCGGGCGTGGACCGCGATGTCCGCGCCCTGCCTAAACCCAGCGACCATGCGCCCACCTGGATCGAGCTGAAAGACTGAGCCAGTGCTCCGGCCCGCCTCCACGTCAGCCGGGTTGCCAGCCCCCGTCGTCCAGGGTGAGTGACGCGAAGGTGCTGACCGAGCGGCTGGGCACGCGGGATGCCCGGTGCCGCACCACGAAGGTTTCGAAATCCCCGGCCGGCACCGGCCTGCTGAAGAAGTAACCCTGCAGCTCATCGCAACCTCGGCGGTGCAGAAAATGGGCTTGCTCGCGGGTTTCTACGCCCTCTGCCACCAGCCGCAGCTTGAGCGTCCTGCCCAAGGTAATGATCGCTTCGGTCAGGCCCTGATCTTCCGGATTGCTGCCGAGGTCACGCACGAAGGAGCGGTCGATCTTGAGGGTGTCGATCGGAAACTGCTTCAGCGTCGAAAGTGAAGAATGCCCCGTGCCGAAGTCGTCGATGGCGATGCGCACGCCCATGGCCTTCAATGTCACCAGCAGCTGACGGGCCTTTTCGGCATCGCGCATGATGGTGCTTTCGGTGATCTCCAGTTCGAGCAGGCGCGCATCCATGCCGGTCTCTTCCAGAATCTCGATGATGTCGACCATCAGATTTTCGTCCGCGAACTGGCGGGCCGACAGGTTGACCGCCACCACCAGCCCCGCCATGCCCCGCGCCTTCCAGGCCATGGTCTGCTGGCATGCGGTACGCAGTACCCACAGGCCAATGGGGACGATCAGACCCGTTTCCTCGGCGAGCGGAATGAACTGGGCGGGCGAGATCAGGCCCAACCCAGGGTGCTGCCAGCGCACCAGCGCTTCCATTCCGGACGTCTCTCCGGTATGGAAGTCGCGCTTCGGCTGGTAGTGCAGCACCAGTTCCTGCCGCTCCAGTGCGCGGCGCAGGCTCGACTCCATCGACAGCCGCTCGAAGGTGTTGCCGTCACGTGAGGCGTCGTAGAACTCGAACCCGTTGCGGCCGTTCTCCTTGGCCTGGTACATGGCGACGTCGGCCCGCTTCATCAGGGTCTGCTCGTCCACACCGTCCATGGGAAAGCGGCTGATGCCGATGCTCGCGGTGACGCGCAGCTCTTGCCCGGGCAGAGCGAACGGGCGCGAGATGGCCGACAGAATCTTGCGTGCCACGGTCTCGGCCTGCTTGCCGTCTCGCAGCTCCGGCACCAGCACCACGAATTCATCTCCACCAAGGCGCGCAACCGTGTCGGTGTCGCGGAGCGCATGCCGCAGCCGGTCGCTGATCTCCTTCAGCAACTGGTCGCCCGCCTCGTGGCCGAGGGTGTCGTTGATTTGCTTGAAGCGGTCCACGTCGATGAAGTACAAGCCGAGCCGGCGATCTTGCCCTGCGCGCCGCTGAATCGCCTTGGACAGCGCCAGGCTAAAGGTGCTGCGGTTTGGAAGGCCGGTGAGGGCGTCGTGGTAGGCCAGGTATTCGATGCGTTCGGTGGCGTCCTTCTGTTTGGCCATTTCGGCTTCGAGCAGCAGGTTCGCATGGGCCAGTTCATTGGCCCGCTCGCCGAGCGCGGCCCGGCTGGTGCCGAGGTCTTCGGCCATGCGGTTGAAGGCTGCCGCCAGACTGCCGATTTCGTCTTTGGTGTGCACCCGCACCCGCGTGCTGTAGCGCTCGCTGGCGACGGCCGTCACGCCCTCCTGCAGTGCGATGAGTGGCTCAACCACCGACAGCGTGATGCGCACGGCGAGCAGTCCACCCAATACCACCAGGACGGCGGTCACAACCCCCGTGATGCGAGCCGAACGCCTTGCTTCCTGCATCAGCGCTTCGTAGAAGGCGGTGTATTCCAGAACGACCGCGCCGACCGTTGGACTGCCCAGCTCGGCTGCGTTGGCCCGCAACGGCACCACCATCTGCTTGAGTGCGCCGGTGCCAAGCGGGCCGGTCGTCACCACGGTGCGTGCCGTGCCGTCCAGCATGGTCATGGCGATGTCGGCGTCTGGGTAGCTCGTGCCCACGACCTTAGGGGCGGTGGCGGCCACCACCCGGTTGTGCCGGTCGACGACAAGGATGTCGCGGTGAAACATGGCACTGACCCGGTCCACATAGGCCTGCAGGGCCTCTGGATTCTCGGTGGGGTTCGCCGTGCCCGTGTGCGCGATGGCCTGGGCCAGGTGTTCGGCCTCCAGCACGGCGGCATGGTCGGCGGCGTCTTTTTGCAGCACCATGGCCGTGACGGCAATGGCCAGCGCCCCGAGCACCACGGCCATGAAAGCGGCCAGCATCTTCCACTGGATGCTGGTCCTTCCTCGTTGCAGGGCGGCCATGGTCACGGGAGTCCTTCGGGTTTTTCCAAGCTGGCCCGAGTATCTGGTGGCAAGGCCGTTCAACTGTGAACCAACTGTGGCGCACAGCGGGGCGTGGCCGCAGGGCGCGCTTTCGTCAGACCACCCTCACCTGCTCTGAGGCCAGAGGCACAGAGGCCCGCCCTCAGCCGTCTTGCAATTGGATCAGCCGCGACATCTCATGGGTGGCCGCCAGCAACGCCGGAAGCATGGTGTCCTGCATCACCCGCGCAGTGGTCCGGTTGAC
>JAQGNA010000002.1 GCA_028292075.1 Rhodoferax sp.
GGCGCCGACGCCTTCATCACCGGGGAAATCTCCGAGCCGCAGGCGCACTATGCGCGCGAAAGCGGCGTGGCCTTCATTGCCTGTGGCCACCATGCGAGCGAGCGCTATGGCGCGCCGGCCGTGGCAGCTGAGGTTGCCACACGGCTCGGGCTCGCCCACCGGTTCATCGACATCGACAATCCCGAATGAACAAACCGTTGTCCCCGGCCTTGCCGCTCGCCATCACGCTCGGAGATCCGGCCGGCATCGGCCCGGAGATCATCGCCAAGACTTTCCGTGATGCGCCAGACCTCGTGCGCGGCTGCTTCGTGGCCGGTGACGTGGGCGCCATGCGCCATGCGTCGCAAAGCCTGGCCGGCCCCGGCCAGCCGGGCTGGCCCGTGGTCGAGATCGCTGCCGCGGCCGACGCGGCCAGCCTGCCGCCGAACTGCATCCCGGTGCTCCAGGCGACCGCGCCGCTCGGTCATGTGGTGGTGGGGCGGGTCAGCGCCGACGCAGGTCGGGCGGCTGCCGACGCGGTCGTCTGGGCGGCTCGCGCGGCCCTGCGGGGCGAAATCGCCGCGCTGGTGACGGCGCCCCTGCACAAGGAGGCGCTGGCGGCTGCGGGTGTACTGTACCCAGGTCACACCGAACTGCTGCAGGCGGAGGCCGCGGCGCACGCGGGCCGCGACATCGCCGACATGCCGGTGCGCATGATGCTCGCCAATGACGAGCTGCGGACGGTGCTGGTCAGCATCCACATGTCGCTGCGGCAGGCCATCGACGCCGTCACGTTCGATGGCGTTCTGGCCACGCTGCGCATTACCGACGCATCTCTGCGAGCCATGCTGGGCCGGCGGCCGCGGATCGGGGTGGCGGGGCTGAACCCGCACGCGGGGGAGGGCGGCCTTTTCGGACGCGAGGAAATCGAGACGATCGCGCCGGCAATGGCGGCTGCCCGCCGCGACGGGCTCGATGTTCAGGGCCCGTTCGCGCCCGACACCATCTTCATGCGAGCCCGCGCCGCGAACGGCAAGCCGGGGGAGTTCGACGTGGTGGTGGCGATGTACCACGACCAGGGGCTGATCCCGGTGAAGTACCTCGGCGTGGACAAGGGGGTCAACGTGACGCTCGGTCTGCTGCTGGTGCGCACCAGTCCCGACCATGGCACCGCGTTTGACATCGCCGGCAAGGGCCTGGCGGACCCGGCCAGCCTGATCGAGGCGCTGCGGATGGCGCGCAGGCTGTCTGGCCCGGCGCCGCAAGAAGGACGCCCTGCGGACGGGGCCGTGCCGAGCTAGCGCTTCAGGCTGTCGCGAATCTCGCGCAGCAGTACGATGTCTTCAGGTGTCGCAACGACTGCTGGCTCCTCGACCTGCTTGCGCTTCAGGCGGTTGATCTGTTTGACCATCATGAAGATGATGAATGCGAGGATCACAAAGTTGATGGCGACGGTGATGAAGTTGCCATAGGCCAGCACCGGGACGCCGGCCTTCTTCAGATCGACAAGGTTCATGGCGGTGCCCGCCGGCACGTTGCCCAGCACGACGAACCAGCTTGAAAAGTCGAGCTTGCCAAAGACGGTGCCCACGATCGGCATGATCAGGTCGGCGACGACCGAGTCGACGATTTTGCCAAAAGCGCCACCGATGATCACGCCGACGGCCAAGTCGATTACGTTGCCCTTGACGGCGAATTCGCGAAACTCCTTGATCATTCCCATGTTTTTTCCTTGACGCTTGTTGTTGTAGACAGTCGGTATTGTCCACAGAAAGCACCGGCCCAAGCCGGCAAAGGGCGCGGTCGCGTTGAGTTTGGTGTATGCGCTCAGCTACAATCCTTGGCTGACCCCAACAGTGATGATCATTGAGGATTCCCCATGAGTGAGACCCAAGTCGACACCAGTAAACGGACGTGGATGATCGCGTCCGGATGCGCCGGTGCCGTAGGCGGAGTGGCCGTTGCCGTCCCCTTCGTCAGCACGTTCAGCCCGTCCGAGAAGGCCCGGGCCGCCGGCGCCGCCGTTGAAGTTGACATTTCCGCTCTCAAGCCTGGGGAAAAGATGACCGTCGAATGGCGCGGCAAGCCGGTTTGGGTCGTGCGCCGCACGCCGGAGCAGCTCGCCAATTTGCCCAAGAACGACCCGCAGCTGGCAGACCCCAAGTCCGAGCGCAAGCCCGACGAGTTGACGCCCAAGTACGCGCGCAACGAAGGCCGTTCCATCAAGCCCGAGATCTTCGTCGCAGTCGGCATCTGCCCGCACCTCGGCTGCTCCCCGTCGGACCGATTCCAGAAGGGCGCCCAGCCTTCGTTGCCCGAGTCGTGGGAAGGGGGCTTCCTGTGCCCCTGCCATGGTTCGACCTTCGACATGGCGGGCCGCGTGTTCAAGAACAAGCCGGCGCCGGACAACCTCGAAGTTCCGCCGCACATGTACATGTCGGACAGCCGGCTCCTGATCGGCGAAGACAAGACAGAAAAGGCTTGAGGCGCAAACACCATGGCTGAATTCAAGGAAATCTCCCCGAACGCCGCAACCGGCGCCAAGCTCACCAACTGGTTCGAGAACCGTTTCCCAACGGCCTTCGACGCCTACCGGGTGCACATGGCCGAGTACTACGCACCGAAGAACTTCAACTTCTGGTACGTGTTCGGCTCACTGGCGCTGCTGGTGCTGGTGATCCAGATCGTCACCGGCATCTTCCTGGTGATGCACTACAAGCCGGACGCCACGCTGGCGTTCGCATCCGTCGAGTACATCATGCGCGATGTGCCGTGGGGCTGGCTGATCCGCTACATGCATTCGACCGGCGCTTCTGCGTTCTTCGTCGTGGTGTACCTGCACATGTTCCGTGGCCTGATCTACGGCAGTTACCGCAAACCGCGAGAGCTGGTGTGGATCTTCGGCTGCGCCATCTTCCTTTGCCTGATGGCCGAAGCCTTCATGGGCTATCTGCTGCCCTGGGGCCAGATGAGCTACTGGGGTGCCCAGGTCATTGTCAATCTGTTCGCCGCCATTCCCTTCATCGGCCCCGACCTCGCACTGCTGATCCGCGGCGACTACGTGGTGGGCGACGCCACGCTCAATCGTTTCTTCAGCTTCCACGTGATTGCGGTGCCGCTGGTCCTGCTCGGCCTCGTCGCGGCCCACCTGCTGGCGCTGCACGACGTTGGCTCGAACAATCCGGACGGCGTCGAGGTCAAGGGGCCCAACTCGCCGCGAGATGCGCAAGGCCATCCCCTGGATGCCGTGCCGTTCCACCCGTACTACACGGTGCACGACATCTTCGCGGTCAGCGTTTTCCTGATGGCCTTCACCGCCATCATTTTCTTCGCGCCCGAGTTCGGCGGCTACTTCCTCGAGTACAACAACTTCATTCCGGCCGACCCGCTGAAGACGCCGGCGCACATCGCCCCCGTCTGGTACTTCACGCCGTTCTATTCCATGCTGCGTGCCATCACCAGCGAGATGATGTACGCGTTGATCGCCTGCGTGGTGGCGGCCGCGGCCTACGCCGTGCTCAAGACCCGTCTCATCGGGTTGGTCAAGGGCGCGATCGTGGTGGCCGCTGCGGTGGTGGTCGTCGCCATGCTTTCCTTCGACGCCAAGTTCTGGGGCGTGCTGGTCATGGGCGGCGCGGTCATCATCCTGTTCTTCCTGCCCTGGCTCGACAACAGCCCGGTCAAGTCGATCCGTTATCGCCCGAGCTGGCACAAGTACCTGTACGGTGTTTTTGTGGTGTTCTTTTTCGTGCTGGGCTATCTCGGCGTGCAACCTCCTTCGCCGCTGGGCGAGCGCATCTCGCAAATCGGTACGCTGTTCTATTTCGGCTTCTTCCTGCTAATGCCATGGTGGAGCCGTGTCGGCGACCCGAAGCCGGTTCCCGACCGCGTGATCTTTGCCGCGCACTGAGCCGGAGCACCTGACGATGAAAAAAATGAAACAAATGGCATTGGGTCTGCTGATGGCCCTGGGTCTCGCTGCGGGCGTGCACGCGGAAGGCGGCGGCATTTCCTGGGACAAGGCTCCGAACAAGACCAACGACATGGCGGCGCTGCAAAACGGCGCGAAATTATTCGTCAACTACTGCCTCAACTGCCATTCGGCGGCCTTCATGCGGTTCAACCGCCTGAAAGACATCGGCCTGAGTGACGCGCAGGTCAAGGACAACCTGCTGTTCACCACCGACAAGGTTGGTGAAACCATGAAGGCGGCCATCGATCCGCGCCAGGCCAAGGATTGGTTCGGCGCGAACCCACCCGACCTCACCGTGATCTCCCGTTCCCGCGCAGGCCACGGCGGCACCGGTGCCGACTACATCTATACCTACCTGCGCACCTACTACCGCGACGGCACCAAGGCCACGGGCTGGAACAACCTGGCTTTCCCCAACGTAGCCATGCCGCACGCACTTTGGGAGCTGCAAGGCGAGCGCAAGCCGGTTTACGAGGCCATCGAGGAACACGGCCATGAGTCGCATGTCTTCAAGGGCTGGGAACAGGTCACACCCGGCAGCATGACGTCGTTGCAATATGACCAGGCGGTCGGCGATCTGGTAGCGTATCTCGAGTGGATGGGCGAGCCGGCACAGAACACGCGCGTTCGCGTCGGTGTCTGGGTGCTGATGTTCCTTGGTCTCTTCACCGTGATTGCATGGCGTCTCAACGCCGCGTTCTGGAAAGACGTCAAGTAATC
This sequence comes from Rhodoferax sp., assembly GCA_028292075.1. Next base: position 4,673 of record JAQGNA010000002.1, read on the forward strand.
AAACGCATTCCGGCCGCCGCTGCCACAGCGGCGCCGGTTCTTCAGAGTGGGCTGCGTCCGGCATCCCACTCTTTTTGATTTTTAGGAGTTAGTCGCCATGATGGTGCTTTATTCAGGAACCACCTGCCCGTTTTCTCACCGTTGCCGCTTCGTGCTGTTCGAGAAGGGCATGGACTTCGAAATCCGCGACGTTGATCTGTACAACAAGCCTGAAGACATCAGCGTGATGAACCCGTACGGGCAGGTGCCGATCCTGGTGGAACGCGACCTGATTCTGTACGAGTCGAACATCATCAACGAGTACATCGACGAGCGCTTCCCGCATCCGCAGTTGATGCCCGGCGACCCGGTCGACCGCGCCCGTGTGCGCCTGTTCCTGCTCAACTTCGAGAAGGAACTCTTCATTCATGTGGGGCTGCTCGAATCGCGTGCCTCGAAGGGCAATGAAAAGGCGCTTGAAAAGGCGCGTGCGCACATCCGCGACCGTCTCACCCAGCTGGCGCCGGTGTTCCTAAAGAACAAGTACATGCTCGGCGAAAACTTCTCGATGCTGGACGTGGCCATTGCACCGCTGCTGTGGCGTCTGGACTTCTATGGCATCGACCTGAGCAAGAATGCCGCGCCATTGCTGAAGTATGCCGAACGCATTTTCTCGCGTCCCGCCTACATCGAAGCACTGACCCCGTCAGAAAAGGTCATGCGCAAGTAAGTTACGCTGACAGCCATGATGAATGCCCTGGATTCGACTTCGACGCGCCCGTACCTGATCCGCGCACTCTACGAATGGTGCACCGACAACGGGTTTACGCCCTATGTCGCCGTGCTGGTGGACGAGACGGTGCAGGTGCCGCGCGAGTACGTCAAGGACGGCGAGATCGTGCTGAACATCAGTTTCGACGCAACCAGCTCGTTGAATCTCGGCAATGAGTTCATCGAGTTCAAGGCCCGGTTTGCCGGTACCGCCCGCGAGATCCAGGTGCCGGTGAGCCGCGTCATCGCGATCTACGCCCGCGAGAACGGGCAGGGCATGGCCTTCCCGTCCCCTGTGGCGCAATCGCTGTCCACCGACGAGCCTGCCAAGACGTCGCTGATGCGGGTACCGGCGCTCGCGCCAGCACCGTTGCCTGCCACGGCGGCGCCTGACAAGGAGGCGAAACCTGCGCCCAGGGTCGTCCCTCTTGGCGCGTCCGAAGACGGAGCGTCAGCGGACCATCCGCCAGAGCCACCACGACCGAAACCGACCGGGCCGCGACCCGCGCTGAAACGCGTGAAGTAATACCGGCGGGGCAAGCAGAAAGCCCCCGGTGTTTCGGTAAAATACAACGCGGTGCAGGTGCCGTGGATTCATGAAATTCACGTCGCCCGCCTCCGTGCCGATTTAGCTCAGTTGGTAGAGCAACCGCCTTGTAAGCGGTAGGTCGTCAGTTCGATTCCGACAATCGGCACCATTTTTCAAGGGCGTGAAGGGCCATCATGGCACCTCGATACCCGTGGCCTTCAAGTTGTGTAGGCCTGCTTCAGACGCCCGTCGCTGGCCGCATCGCCTCTAAATCTTCTGCCGGATCTGCACTTTCAACCGCAGGCTGGTCACGCTCCATCCCTTCGTCCGCAGGTGCGCCAGCAAGGCCGGTGACAGCTGTCGCAGCTTTGCGGCGGCGGCATTGCTGTCCACCAAGAGGCACCAGGTGTCACCGTCAATTGGACCTGACCGGATGGCCAGTCGCAGACCCGGCGGCAACAGAACTTCGATGGCTTTCAGCCGGGCTGCTGAATCGCGCGTGAGCGCCGTCAGGTGCGACAGGGCTGGCGAGTCGGCCGCGGCCTGCTGCACGGTGAAGGGCTGGTGGGATCTGCGCATGGAGGCGACGGATGCTCAAATGATGGAAACGGATTTCATTATCTGCGCCGTCGGCTGGCTGCCCGCGCCGGCGCTTCGGCTGGCCGCCCGCGCACAGGTAAAATCGATCGATTGTGGAGGCGAAGTGCAACCATCGGGTTGATTTGCGCGTCCAAAGCCATATCTGATTCCAAATGTTTTAGGGATTTCGGCCCGCGTTGCGCCACTTGGCCAGCGAAGCCTCGCATTCATGAGCACCAACTTTCTCACCAAAATTTTTGGCAGCCGCAACCAGCGTTTGTTGAAGCAGTACCGCAAGAGCCTCGAGCAAGTCAATGCACTGGAATCCCAGTTCGAGAAACTGAGCGACGACGAATTGCGCGCCAAGACCGAGGCCTTCAAGGCCCGCGTGGCCGCCGGCGAAACCCTGGATGCAATCTTGCCCGAGGCCTTTGCCACCGTGCGGGAAGGCTCCAAGCGGGTGATGAAGATGCGCCACTTTGACGTCCAGATCCTGGGCGGCATGTCGCTTCACAACGGCAAGATCTCCGAGATGCGCACCGGCGAGGGCAAGACGCTCACCGCCACGCTACCGGTCTACCTGAACGCGTTGTCTGGCAAGGGCGTGCATGTGGTCACGGTAAACGATTACCTCGCGAACCGCGACGCCCAATGGATGGGCCGGCTTTACAACTTTCTCGGCTTGAGCGTGGGCATCAACCTGCCGCAGATGCAGCGCGAGCAGAAGCAGGCCGCCTACCAGGCCGACATCACCTACGGCACGAACAACGAATTCGGCTTCGATTACCTGCGCGACAACATGGTCTACGAAGTCCATGACCGGGTGCAGCGCGGCCTGAACTACGCCATCGTCGACGAGGTGGACTCGATTTTGATCGACGAAGCACGCACACCGCTGATCATCAGCGGCCAGGCCGAAGATCACACGGCGATGTACATCGCCATCAACGAGGTTGTGCCCTTTCTCAAGCGCCAGGAAGGCGAGGCCGACCCGCGTACCGGCGAAGGCATCATCACGCCCGGCGACTTCACCATCGACGAGAAGTCGCACCAGGTGTTCCTCACCGAAGAAGGCCATGAGAACGCCGAACGCATCCTCGGCGAGCGGGGCCTGATTCCCCAGGGCACCTCGCTCTACGACCCGGCGAACATCTCGCTGATGCACCACCTGTACGCGGCGCTACGTGCCAATCATCTCTACCACCGTGATCAGCATTACGTGGTGCAAGATGGCGAGATCGTCATCGTTGACGAATTCACCGGGCGCCTGATGGCAGGCCGGCGGTGGAGCGAAGGCCTTCACCAGGCCGTCGAAGCCAAGGAAGGCGTGACCATCCAGGCCGAGAACCAGACGTTGGCGTCCATCACATTCCAGAACTACTTCCGCCTGTACGGCAAGCTGTCGGGCATGACCGGCACGGCCGACACCGAAGCCTACGAATTCCAGGAAATCTACGGCCTGGAGACGGTGGTGATTCCGCCCAACCGCGTGAGCAAGCGTGACGACCAACTCGACCGCGTCTACAAGACCACGCGCGAAAAGTACGAAGCGGCGATCAAGGACATCCGCGAATGCTACGAGCGGGGCCAGCCTGTGCTGGTCGGCACGACGT
>JAQGNA010000006.1 GCA_028292075.1 Rhodoferax sp.
CGCTGGCCAGGGTCGTGAGCAGCGCCGGCGCAGGCCGGGCCCATCATTGCAGTCCGCTGGACAGGCGTGGCGCCGATGCAGACAGGTGCAGGCTGCCGGCCGGGAAAACAAGGGTCGATGCTAGACCTGAGCCGCCAGAGGCGCCCGGCCCCATCGCGAAGGCCCTGTTGGCGTCAGCGCCAAAGCCACACCGTGCTCCGGGTCTGGCGTTTGGCCTGGCTCGATTCAGGGCGCTTCACATGGCGACGAACCAGGGGCGAGGGAGGTGAACGGGTCGCTGTGGCCAACCGCGTCGACGTGTCAAATTGCAAAATTTTACCTAATCCGTTCGGAAATCCGTTCAGAACTCGACAGCAATGGCGTTAGAGTGCGTCTAATTTCACAGCGCAATACCGCAGGCATGACGGAAATTTCCGCGACTTCTCTCTCCGACCGGCCCGCTCGCCGATGCCGGCTTTTTGCCATCCTGATGCGTGCCGGTCGGGAACCCCGCGCATGACCATCAAGCCGTTTTCGCAGTGGCGCCTCAGGCTGCAGATGGCGCTGGTCTTCAGCGGACTTGCCGTGGCGGTGACCGTGGGGCTGTCGTATGTGTGGATCAGCATGCTGACACCACGGATCGAGCAGGCCGCCGCCGACGCCTTGCAGTCGGTGGCCGGCAATGCCGCGAGGGTCTTCAGCGAAGGCCTGTACGAGCGCAGCCGGGAAATGGAAATGCTCGCCAGTGCCGAAGCCATGTGGGTGAACGGCCTGGAGGACGACGGCGTGCGCCAGGTGCTGGCGCTCAGCCAGTCGGCCACCCCCACCAACCGCTGGATCGGCGTGGCCGACCTGCGCGGCGTGGTCCGTTCCTCGACCAAGAACCTGCTGCTGGGCCAGAACGTGAGCGAGCGGCCGTGGTACGCCGCCGGTCTCAAGGCCGCCTACGTGGGCGACGTGCATCCCGCCAAGCTCCTGGCCTCGCTGCTGCCGCCCTCTGAAACCGGCGAGCCCACCCGCTTCATCGACTTCGCCGCGCCGATCAAGATCGACGACGTGGTGGTGGGCGTGATCGCCGCGCACGGCACCTGGGACTGGACGCGTCAGGTGATCGAGTCGCTGATGCCACCGCGGGCCCGTGACGACGGCCTGGCGGTGTTCATTTTCAACCGGGGCGGCGACCTCATTTATGCGCCCGACGGCCAGACCGAGCGCTACGTGGCCGTGGGCCAGCGGCTGCCTGCGCTCGAGGGTGCGCGGCACATTGGCGCCACCCGCTCGAGCCGCGTGGCGGTGGTCCCTTGGGTCGACGGCCGCGACTACCTGACGGCGGTGGTCCGCTTGCCGGTGCGCAACGCAGTCACCGACCTCGGCTGGCAGGTCGTGGCGAGGATGCCGGTTTCTGTGGCATTTGCCGATGTGCGCTCGGCCGTGCAGCGTGCGGCCGAGGTCGGACTGATCGCCTGCCTGCTGGCCATCGCCCTGGCCTTCGTGGCTTCGGCCCGGCTCAGCGCCCATCTTTCGGCGATCACCGTGGCGGCGGGCCGCGTCGGCGCCGGTGAGCCGGGCGCCGGCATTCCCTTGCTGAACAGCAGCGCCGATGTGCGGCAGCTCTCTCAGGCCTTGCACGGCATGACGCAGCGCCTGCTGCATGCCCGCGAAGTGACCGAACAAACGGTGCGCGAGCGCACGCGGGAGCTGGAGCTCGCCACCCAGGAACTGGCCAATCAGGCCCGCACCGATCCCATGACCGGCCTCTTGAACCGGCGCGGCTTCGAGCCGCAGTGGCAACACGGCATCGCCCTGGCGCGGCGCGGGCGGCGGCCGCTGAGCGCAGTCATGGTCGACATCGACCACTTCAAACGCGTGAACGACAGCTTCGGCCACGAGGCGGGAGATGTGGTGATCAAGCACCTCGCGGCGCTCATGGTCTCGCGCTTGCGCGTCACCGATCTGGTGGCACGGCTGGGCGGCGAGGAGTTCGTGGCGATGCTGCCCGATACCGACGCGGAGGGTGCGCGCCGCATTGCCGGCGAACTGGTGGCCGCAATGGCCGCAGGCCCGCTGGCCGAAGTGGGAACGGTGACGGTCAGCGCCGGTGTCGCGGACCTCAGCGAGGATGTGGCAAACGGCGCTGCGCTGTTGCGGCGGGCCGATGCCGCGCTGTACCAGGCCAAGGGCCTGGGGCGGAACCGCGTGGTGGTCTGGACCGACGGCATGACCATGGGCACCGACACTCGGCCCGGCGGCTTTGAAGAAAGGCCAGCGCCGGCCCCACCGGCTATTTCCTGACGGCCGCCGCGACTTCGGCGCCGAGCTCGATCACCGCCATGGCGTAGTAGCTCGACCAGTTGTAGCGGGTGATGGCATAGAAGTTGTCGGTGCCGGCCACGAAGCTTGGCTCGTCGCCCCCGTTCTGCAGCTCGATCAGCGCGAGCGGTCCCTTGTGCTGGAGCGCCTCGCCTTCGAGCGCCGCCCCCTTGGCGGTGAAGCTGGCCACGCTGAAGCTGGGCAGAATGTCTGGCGCGAGCAGGCTTTCGAGGTCGGCGGTCTTGGGGTCGATGCGTACGGGGTAATGGGTGGGCAGTCCGGGCTGCCAGTTGAACGCCTTGAAATAGCTCGCCACCGAGCCAATGACGTCTGCCGGGCTGTTGAACAGGTCGACCCGGCCATCGCCGTCGAAATCGACCGCGTACTTCACCCAGCTGGTCGGCATGAACTGCGGCATTCCCATGGCCCCGGCATAGCTGCCGCGCAGGGCGAACGGGTCGATGCCGGTGCGGTTGGTATGGCTGAGGAACTGTTCGAGTTCGCCCTTGAAGTACGCGGCGCGCTCGCGGGCACGCGGGTGGCTGGCGGGGAAGTCGTAGGCCAGCGTGGCGAGCGCGTCCATCACCCGGAAGTTGCCGGTCTGCTGACCGTAGATCGTCTCCACGCCGATGATGCCAACGATGATCTCCGGCGGCACGCCGAAGGTCTTTTCGGCGCGATCGAGCGCCTCGCGGTTGTCTTGCCAGAAGCGCACGCCGGCGGCGATGCGAATCGGGTCGATGAAGCGGCTGCGGTACACGCGCCAGTTCTTCGGCGTGCCGCTGGGCGCGGGCGACATGAGGCGTGCCACGCTGGGCAGCAGCCGGGCCTGGCCGATGGCCTGTCGCACCCATTCGCGGTCGAGATCGCGGCGGCTGGCGATGTCGTCCGCGTCGGCCATGACGTTGGCCCGGTTGGCGTACGGCACGCCGGCGGCCGGGGCGGTGGAGCCCGCGGTCTTTTTGCCGGCTTTGGCGCCGGTGCTCGCCCTGGAGGTTTCGGTGGCCGCCATGGCAACGCGCGGCAGTGCACAGCCGGCCGCGATGGTCAGGGTTAGGGCCATGGCCGAGGCGACGGAATGGAAACGCGTTCGCGGGGAGATGTCAGTGAGGGTCATCGGGTGGAAGCGAATGCGGAAGAAGGAGCGGAAGCAGAAGGGGAAGCGGTGGCCGAAGCGGTCGTTGAAGCGGTCGTTGGAAGGGGCCAGGCCAACTGCCTGAATGCACGCCTGAGTCTAGCGACTCCCGGTCGCTCACCACCACGGCTTGGTGCGGCATAGCGCTGCGCCTCCATGTCTAACAGCCATGCCTGCCACGCGCGGACATCGGCCGCGGGATCGCCGGCCTCGCCCGCGAAACGCTGTTGCAGCAGCACGGCCATCTGGCGCGGCGGCGTGGTCGGAGCGACGTCGATCCCGGCGGCCCGAAAACGGGTTTGCGCCCGTACCAGCAAACGCAGCCAGGGGTCGTGCTGGCGGCGGTCCCACAGCGCCCAGGCGCCGCCCAGCAAGGCGACGGCGGCGATGACCGCCGCGAGCGTGCGGCTCAGGTCTTCCCAGCCGGTGACGTCCAGCCCGATGCGTTTCAGCAGGTCGAGCTGCCGCGTCTGGGTGTAGTTCAGCACCCACTGGTTCCAGCGGTTGTTGACCGCCTCCCAGGCCGCGCGCAGGTTGAGGGCCAGGTTGCGGTTGACGCTGCCGATGGCCGTGGCCAGCACGCCGGCGGGCGGTTGCAGGCGCTGCAGCGTGCCCACCCGTCCGGGCGATACTGCGCCGGTGGGGTCGACCCGCACCCAGCCCTGGCCGGCCTGCCAGACTTCGGCCCAGGCATGGGCATCGCTTTGGCGCACGGTCCAGAAGCCGTCGACCGGGTTGATGTCGCCGCCCTGGTAGCCGGTGACGATGCGTGCCGGGATGTCGAGCGCCCGCATCAGGATCACGAAGCTCGAGGCGATGTGCTCGCAAAAGCCCGCCTTGGTGTCGAACCAGAATTCGTCCGCGGTGTGCTGGCCGTAGGGGCCGGGCTCGAGCGTGTAGACGTAGCCACCAGCGCGCAGCCGCTCCAGCACGATGGCTACGAAGCCGGCGGTGTCGAGGTCGGCATGGCGCGGGTCGCGCCGCAGGTCGGCGGCCAGCTGCAGCGTGCGCGGGTTGAAGCCGGGCGGCAACTCCACATAGGTTTGCAGGCTCAACGCCTGGCGCTCGGGCCCATGGCGGAAGTCGGGGTGGCTCTCGGCCTTGTAGCGGGTGAGGTCGGTGAGCGGCCGGCTGGTCATCCACTGGAGATCGGGCGTCATGAAGACGCGGCCGGCCTGGTCGCCCGACACCTGGGGCGGGCGCGGCGCCGCGTCGAGCAGCAGCAGCCAGGGTCGGTTGTGTGGCTCCAGCGTCACCTCGTAGCGCACGGCGGGCCCGGCCACGCGCAGGTTGGCCGCACGCGGGTTTTCAAAGCCGAAGCCGGTGTACTGCGGCCGCCATTCGCGGCCGTCGAACTGCGACAGCACCGGTCCGCGGAAGTAGAGGTCGCGCTGTGCCGGCGTCTCCCCCTCGAACCGCACGCGCAAAGCGATGCCGTCGTCCAGCGCCAGGCTGGCCATGCTGCCGACCTGCATCACGCCAGAGAGCCCGCTGCGCCCCGCCATGCCGTCGCTGGGAATGCCCCAAAGCGGCGCCATCCGCGGGAACAGCATGAACAGCACCAGCATGACGGGCGCGCCGAGCAGCGTCATCCAGCCCGCCGTGCGCGCGGCCTCGGCCAGCGGCGGCTTGCCCACCGGCATGTGGGCCATCACCAGGGCGGTCAGCAAGCCAAGCAGGGCGATCAGCATCGCGGCCGCTGTGGCAAGCGACTGCGAAAAGAAGAAGTTGGTGAGCATCGTAAAGAAGCTCAGGAAGAAGATGACGAAGGCATCGCGGCGGGCGCGAAGTTCGAGCGTCTTCAGCGCAAGCAGCACCACGATGAGCGTCACCCCCGGGTCGCGGCCGAGCAATGTGCGGTGGGTGGCCCAGGTGGCCGCCAGCGTGGCGGCCAGGAGCGCCAGCATCCACCAGCGTGAAGGCAGCGGACGCGAGCGCCAGGCCAGCCAGCCGCGCGCGGTCAGCAGGCTGGCGGCGAACAGGCTGCACCAGAGCGGCAGGTTGCCGACCTGTGGCAGCAGCACCCAGGCGATCACCAGCAGCAGGAACAGGGTGTCCCGCCCCTCGCGCGGAAGGGCGGCAAGTGCAGCCAAGGCGGCCAACTGCGACCGGCGGCGGCTCAGCACAGGGCCAGCGCCTCCAGGCAGCGCCGTTGATGCGCCGGGCCGCTGCCGGGCGCAATGTCGCCCGAGGGCAGGCGCAGGCCGAAGTCGAGTCCGAGCGGCTCGGCCTGCAGCACCCAGGCGCAGAGCCGGGACAGCCGCTGTTCCACGCCGGCCGCGCCGGTTTGCGCGAAGTCGAGCCACAGGATGCTTTGCTGCGTCTGCGGGCTGTCGCGGCTCACCAGTTCGTCGGCCTTGGCCATCTTCTTCCAGACCACCAGCTTCAGCGGATCGCCCCTGCGATAGGCGCGGACTCCGTCGAACTCTCCGCTGTGGGCGGTCTGGCGCATCCCGGCGCCGCCCGGTAGCGGCTCGCCATGCGGCAGCGGCGGCGGGTGCGCTTCGGGGCGCGGGTACACCATCACTTGCGCGGCGGGCCGCCAGTAGCACCAGACGCGAAACGTGCCGAGCGGGAAACGCGTTTCGGCGGTGATGGGTGGCACGCGGTGCAGTCCGCGCGTTCCGGGCGCGAACGCGACATGCACCGTGCTGCTGCCGCGGGCCGGCACATCGGTCCAGGTCCAGTGGTCGGCGCCGACCAGGGCCACGCCGATGCCGCGCCGCGCTGTCCTGCGTACGCTGCTGAGCTGCACGGTGAGCACGGCGTTGGCGCCCACATACTGGGCCTCGGGGGCCACCAGCTTCAGGTCGATGCCGCGCAGCGTCGCGTGCGCCACATGCATGCCGACGCCCGCGCATCCGGCCAGCAGAAAGGTCAGCAGGTAGCCGAGGTTGAGCTGGTAGTTGATGCTCGACACCAGCAGCACCAGCAGCGTGGCGGCCAGCATGCAGCCAGGGACGGTCGGCATGATGTACACATTGCGCTGGGTCAGGCGCAGGGTGTCGGACAGCGGCAGCCGGCCCTGCCACCAGCGCTGGAACCAGGCGCGGGCGAGGGCGATCGGGTTCAGCAAGTGGCCAGACCCTTGGCGCCAGACCATCGGCCTGGTCTGGCCGGGACGCTGACGTGGCCGCCCGCCGTGAACGCGGCGCCACAAGCCGTGCCGCAAGCGGTGGCGAAGCTGGCGGCGTTCATGACAACGGAACGGCGTCGATCATGGCGCGCACCTGTTCGATAGCCCCGCGGCCGGCATCGCCCACCGGCACCAGCCGGTGCGCCGCGGTCTGCGGCAGGATGGCCTGCACGTCGTCCGGCGCCACGTAGTCGCGGCCGCTGATCAGGGCCTGGGCCTTGGCCGCCCGTACCACGGCAATGCCGGCGCGGGGGCTCAGCCCCTGCAGGAACCAGCGCCCCGAGCGCGTGGCGGCCACCAGGTCCTGCACGTAGTCGAGCAGGGGCTCGGAAACGTGCACGGCCAGCACCTGCTGCTGCAACTGTTGCAGCTCGTGCGGCGTGAGTACGCTCTCTAGCGTGTTCGCGCGTTCGCGTGGGTCCTGGCCACCCAGCAGCACGCGCTCGGCGGCGCGGTCGGGGTAGCCGAGCGAAATGCGCATGAGGAAGCGGTCGAGCTGCGACTCGGGCAGCGCAAAGGTGCCCAACTGGTCCATCGGATTCTGCGTGGCGATGACGAAGTACGGCGTGGGCAACGGCCGGGTCGAGCCTTCGACGGTGACCTGCTTTTCCTCCATGGCTTCGAGCAGGGCGCTCTGCGTCTTGGGGCTTGCGCGGTTGATCTCGTCGGCCAGCAGAATCTGCGCGAACACCGGCCCGGGATGGAACACGAAGGCTTCGCGTCCACGCTCGTAGACCGACACGCCCGACAGGTCGCTTGGCATCAGGTCGGCGGTGAACTGCACGCGCGAAAACTGCAGGCCAAAGGTGCGCGCCAGGGCATGGGCCAGGGTGGTTTTTCCGACGCCCGGAACGTCCTCGATCAGCAGGTGGCCACCGGCCAGAAGGCAGGCCACACAGTCCTGAACCTGCGCTG
>JAQGNA010000014.1 GCA_028292075.1 Rhodoferax sp.
AGGAAACCATGCCCAAACACCACCATGACGACCCGCTATGGGCGATCGAAGGCAACTTCTCGCACCTGGTCTACAGCCCCAAGGGGGCCATCGAGGGCCTGATGCTCGACACCGAAGGCACCCCTACGCAATTCGTCATCGACCCCCACGACCATGCCGTGTCGCAGGCGCTGGCGGCGCTGTCGCCAGGGCAGGCGCTGGTGATCGAAGGCTCGGAAATGGCGCCGTCGCCCAAGGGGGACGGTCTGCACTTCGTCTACCAATTCGAACGGCTTGCAAGCCCGAGCGACGCGGAGCTCGATGGCGACAAGGGCCCGGCCACGACTTCGGGCCGGGTGGTGCGCTTCAACTACGCCCGCCATGGCGCGGCCAACGGCGTGGTGCTCGATTGCGGCGACTTCGTGCACACCAAGCCAGACGGCATGGCGCGACTGGGCCTGCGCATCGGCGACCTGGTGCAGGCCGAAGGCCCCTCGCGTCCGCTGTTCAATGGCGAGGGCCGGGTGATCGAAGCCCAGTCGGTGAACGGCCAGCGCATTGGCGGCGACCACTGAGGGCATCTTCTTCCGGGCGGTGGTGTCGGGGTGGTTTCAGCGCCCCGGCGCGCGTGCCGAAAAGAACCGCTGCAGCAGGCAGAACAGGAACAGCAGGGCGCCCACCACGATGCGGGTCCACCATGAGCTCAGCGTGCCGTCGAACGAAATCAGCGTCTGGATGATGCCCAGCATCAGCACGCCGAACAGCGTGCCGGCCATGGTGCCCACGCCACCCGTCAGCAGCGTGCCGCCGATCACCACCGCGGCGATGGCGTCGAGCTCCAGCCCCACCGCGTGCAGGCCGTAGCCCGAAAGCATGTAGAAAGTGAAGATGACGCCGGCCAGCGCCGAACAGAAGCCGGACAACGTGTACACGCCGATCAGCGTGGCCCGTACCGGCAGGCCCATGAGCCGTGCCGAATGCTCGCTGCCGCCGATGGCATAGACCGCGCGGCCAAAGCCGGTGCAGTGCGCCGTGAACATGGCCACCGCCAGCACCACGATCGCCAGCAACGCGCTGACCGAGACCGACGCGTCGGTCCACAGCGGAATGCGCATCTCCGACACCTGGGCATACCAGCCGTTGGTGATGCTGATCGAGTCGACGCTGATCAGGTAGCACAGGCCGCGGGCCAGGAACATGCCGGCCAGCGTCACGATGAAGGGCTGCAGCCGAAAGCGCTCGATCAGGAAACCCATGAACGCGCCGAATGCCGTGCCCATGCACAGCACCAGCGGAATCACCGCCAGCGGACTCCAGCCGTGGTGTTCGACAAGCGCGGCCGACACCATGGTGGTGAGGGCGATCACCGAGCCCACGGAAAGATCGATGCCACCGGACAGGATCACGAACGTCATGCCGATGGCCACCACGATCAGGAAGGCGTTGTCGATCAGCAGGTTCAGGAACACCTGGGCCGAAAAGAAGCCGGTGTAGGCCACGGAGCCCAGCGTCGCCATGGCGAAGAACAGCGTGACCGTGGTGGCCAGCGGCAAGTGCCTGGCGTTGAAGCGGGGCACGCGGGCCGCGGACTGCGCGGCCACTGCGGACGTTGGCTCGGCTTTCGGTGACAGCACCGCGCTCATGACCGCAGGCCTCCGGTCGCCGGCCGGAACGCCAGGCTCCGCATGCTGGCCCTGAATTCGGGCGATTGCAGCAGCATCACGCTGAACACCACCACCGCCTTCACCACCAGGTTCACCTCGGGTGGCACGCCGAGCGAATAGATCGCATAGGTGAGCGTCTGGATGATGAGCGCGCCGACCACGCTGCCCACCAGGCTGAAGCGGCCACCGGTCAGCGCGGTGCCGCCCAGCGTGACGGCCAGGATCGCATCGAGCTCCAGCAGCTGCCCCGCGTTGTTGCCGTCCGCGCTCTTCACGTTCGAGCTGATCAGCAGACCCGCGATGCCGGCGAACAGGCCGCACAGCGCATAGGCGCCGAGCACCAGCCGGCGCGATTGCACGCCCGCCACGCGCGCCGCCGTGGGGTTGATGCCGACCGCCTGCAGGAACAGGCCCAGCGCCGTTCGGGTGGCGGCCAGGTACAGCGCGGCCAGCACCAGCGCCGCAACGAACAGCGAGAACGGCAGGCCGAACAGGTGCCCGCTGCCCAAAAAGAAGTAAGGCTTGTAGTACACGGTGATGATTTGTCCACCGGTGATGAGTTGGGCAATGCCGCGCCCGGCCACCATCAAGATCAGCGTGGCGATGATCGGCTGCATGCCGACCCGGGCCACCAGCAGGCCGTTCCACAAGCCGCACACCAGCGCCACGGCCAATGCGGCCAGGATCGCCACCGGCATCGGGAACCGCGTCGACTGGCCGTCCACCGAGCCGCCGATCAGCGACGCAGCCACGGCGGCGGAAATGGCCACCACGGCTCCCACCGAAATGTCGATGCCACGGGTGGCGATCACCAGCGTCATGCCGAGCGACACCAGCACCAGCGGCGCCGCACGGTTCAGGATGTCGATCAGGCTGCCGTACAGGTGCCCGTCGCGCCAGGCCAGGTGCAGGAAGCTGGGGTTGAACGCGGTGTTCACGGCCAGCAGCAGGAACAGCGTGATCAGCGGCCAGGCCAGGCGGTGGCGCAGAGCGGCCGCGAGCCCGGTCGGGACGGGTTGGATGGCTTGGGGGCTCATGGGTCGGTTCATGGCGGCTGTGTTGTGGCTGGTGTTGCGGCTGGTGTTGCGGTCAGGCTGCCGCGATGGTGGCGTACACCAGGTCTTCGGCGCTGCCCGCCGGCAGCTCGGCCACCTTGTGGCGGTCTCGCAGGACCACGATGCGGTGCGACACCCGCACCACCTCGCTCATCTCGGACGAGATGAACAGCACGGCCATGCCGGCGTCGGCCAGCCGCAGGATCTCGGCCATGATTTCCTGCTTGGCCGCCACGTCGATGCCGCGGGTGGGCTCGTCCAGAATCAGCAGCCGCGGCGCCGTGGCCAGCCAGCGGGCGATGATGGCCTTCTGCTGGTTGCCGCCGGAGAGCAGGCCGATGGGCGTCTCGATGCTCGCGGTCTTGATGCCCAGCGTCGCGACGAAGCGTTCGGCCAGCGCCGTCTGTTCGGCATGCGAGAGGAATTTCGTGGCGCCCATGCGCGCCTGCAGCGCCAGCGCGATGTTCTCCCGCACCGACAGCTCGGCCACGATGCCGTCGGTCTTGCGTTCTTCGGGGCACAACGCCAGGCCGTGTCGGATCGCGTCGGCGGGGCTGGTGAAAGTGACGGCCTGTCCATCGATTTTGAACACGCCGCGGTCGGG
>JAQGNA010000035.1 GCA_028292075.1 Rhodoferax sp.
GGGCCGTCCCAGGTGAGTTTGGGGTCGAAGCTGAGCGAGGCCAGCATGGTCAGCACCACCACGCCCCCGAAGGCCGCGATGCCGACGCCGGCGGTGATCTCGGCAAACCCCTGGATGCGCACCAGGCCGGCCAGCAGCGCCACCACGAAGACATCGAGCATGGACCAGCGGCCGATCAGTTCGATCAGGTGGTACAGCTTGGCCCGTTCGGCACGGCGCCAGTTGCTCCGGCGCTGGGCCGACACCGCCAGCACGAACAGGGCCGCCAGCTTGAACAGCGGCACCAGGAAGCTGGCCACGAAGATGATGGCCGCAAGCCCGTAGGCGCCGCTCACCCAGAAGTAGATGACGCCGCTCAGGATGGTGTCGTATTGCGAACCGAAGAGGGTCGTGGTGATCATCACCGGCAGCAGGTTCGCCGGGACGTACATGATGCAGGCCGCCAGCAGCAGGGCCCAGGTGCGGGTCAGGCTGTCCGGCTTGCGGGCATGCAGGCGGGTGCCGCAGCGGGCGCAGGCGTCGCCGTCGCTCACCTCGCGCCAGACGCTGCCGCAGTGCGGGCAGCCGATGAGGCCGGCTTCGGTGGCGCGGACCGGCGCCGTCATGCGGGGGCCTTGTCGTTCTGTTCGACGGCCTCGGCCATGTCCCAGAAACCGCGCGGGTCGAACGACACCACCACGGTCAGCAGCACGGTCAGGGCGATAAAGGCCCACAGCGCGGGGCCAGGCAGCACGGTGGCCAGGCTCGACAGCTTGACGATGGCCACCAGCACGCCCAGCATGAAGACTTCGACCATGCCCCATGGCCTGAGCGCCTGCATGCCGCGCACCAGCCAGGCAAAGCCCGTGGGCCGCTGGCGGCGCCAGCGCAGCGGCAGCAACAACCACAGCAGGATCAGCAGTTGCAGCAGCGGAAACAGCAGCGTGGTGGCCAGCACCAGCATCGCCACAAGCGACATGCCTTCGCCCGCCAGCGCGACCACGGCGCCCGTGAGCGTCGTGCGGCTGCGCAAGCCGCGCAGTTCGATCTCGACGATCGGAAAGACGTTGGCGATGGTGAACATCACCAGGCTGGCCAGCGTGAGCGGCAGCAGGCGCTCGTGTTGCGCACCGGCGTGGCGGGCCAGCTCACTGCCGCAGCGCGGGCAATGGGCGATCTCGCGGCGCTGCAGCGGGGCGCGCGCGTAGAGGGTGTCGCAGCCGTCGCAGACCCAGGTGCCTGGCACTTCCTTCATGCGTTCCGCCTTGCTTGGGTCATGCCGCGAACGCCCGCAGGAACGCGTCCACGCCGAAGCGGCAGGCGGCGCGGTCGGCAGGGCTGGGGCCGTCGGTGTAGCCGCCCAGGATGCGGGCTTCGTGCGCGATGCCGTTGATGAGATGGCCGAGCATCAGCGTGGCCTGGCGGGTGTCGTCGATGCGCAGCTCGCCGCGCGCGCAGGCGTTGTCGAGGCAGCGGATCAGCGGGGCGTGGATGAGCATGTCGATCTGGCTGCGCATGTAGCCGGCCACCTCGGGCAGGCGCTGGGATTCGGCCATGACCAGCCGGTAGAACCGCACCGATCGCTGCCGCACGCAGAACCCGAGCAGGCGTGCGACGATGTGCTCCAGCGCGGCCCGCACCGGGCGTTCGGCCGGCACGTCAGGGAAAACCTCGGCGCCCAACTGGTCGAGTTCGCGCTGCAAAACCGCCAGCAGCAGACCCTCCTTGTTGCCGAACAGCTGGTAGGCGGTGGTGGCCGAACCACCAGCCTGCTGCACGATCAACTGCATCGACGTGGCGGCGAAGCCATGCTGCATGAAGGCATCGGCGGCGGCGTCCAGCAAGCGCATGCGGCGCGCCTCGCCCTTCAGGGTGGGCGCTTGCGGCACGGGTGGCGGCAGGGAGGCCGGCGCATGGCCGGCAAGCACGGCGGAAGACATCAAAGGCGGGCCACGACAGTCATCAAAAAAATGTACTCTACATTACACATTATGGGTGCCCTGTAGGTCCCGACCGCAAAAGCGTGCACGACCCAGGCGGGCACTCGGCCATGCCGCCAACCCAGCTTCGCGCCAGCGGTGCTGGCGCCTGGGTGCACGCGACCTCAGCGTGGCACGGTGATGTTGACCCTGCGCAGCCCCGCCGGCGGCTGCGGGAAGCCGCTCATCGCGGCCGAGAACATCAGCGGCAGCACGTCCCGGTCCACGGGCCATCGGCCGAGGTGGCTGGCGCGCGTTTCATAGACCACCTGCCCGGTCTGGGCGTCGCGCATCACTACGCTCACCTGCCGCTGGTAGCTTCGTTCGTCCCAGCCGGGCTCCATGCCAAAGCCCGGGCCGTACCCGGGCCCGTACCCGGGGCCGTACCCGCCGTAAGGCCACCACAGCCCCCCACCGGCCACTCCACGGCCATACCAGATGGAAGTGCGCGGCCCCCACCAGCCGGGCCGGTAACCCCAGTCGGCTGGCAACAGCATCTGCAACTGGGCCGACACCTGGACGTTGTAGCGGGCATTGGCCTCGTCCTGCACCATGCCGACCTGCGTGAGCGCGGGCAACGCCATGGCTTCGAGCGCGGTCTGCTGCGCCTGTTGGGCAGGGTTGGCCTGCTGCAGCGGCAGCCGGTCGAAGCGGAAGGTGGCCGGGCTGGCCGAAGGCGCCCCGGGCGGCGCGGTGGCGCTGGCGACATCCGCGGCCGGCAGGCTGGAGAACGACTGGACTTCGCTGTCGACGCGCCACGCGGTGGCGCAGCCCGACAGTGTCGCCACGGCAAAGAAGGCGCAGAGCGCGCACAGTGCCTTCACTGCGCGCGGCAACCGGCTGGACATTGACAATTTCATGGCCACTCCTGAGGCGGTGCCGAACACTGCCAGTCAACCGCGGAGCCGTGACACAGCAGCCCGGCTGAAGGCGCTGAAGGCGCTAAAGGCGCACCACCTGCAGACCGGCAAGCCCCGTTCCCGACCCATTGACCGGCGTGGGAAAAGACTCCGTATCGAAGGCCTTGTCGCCTTCGTCACTTGGCACGCCGCTGGCCTTCAGACCCTTGAAATCGTAGCGGGTTCCGTCCAGCAGGTGCGAGGGCACGATGTTCTGCAGCGCGCCGAACATGCTCTCGATGCGGCCAGGGTGCTTCTTCTCCCACTCGCGCAGCATCTCGGCCACCTGCTTGCGCTGCAGGTTTTCCTGGCTGCCGCACAGCGTGCACGGA
Source organism: Rhodoferax sp. (assembly GCA_028292075.1). Next base: position 3,190 of record JAQGNA010000035.1, read on the forward strand.
ATGATGGGGAATTGCTTGTGCGCCGCCCAGCGGATGAGGTCTTTCTCGGCCACATAGGCCAGCGGGCGAATCACGATGTGGCGGCCGTCGTCGCTCACCAGCTTCGGGGGCATGCTCTTGAGCTTGCCGCCGAAGAACATGTTGAGGAAGAAGGTCTGCAGCATGTCGTCGCGGTGGTGGCCCAGCGCGATCTTGGTGGCACCCAGCTCGTCGGCCACGCGGTACAAAATGCCGCGGCGCAGCCGGCTGCAAAGGCCGCAGGTGGTCGTGCCCTCGGGGATCACGCGCTTGACGATGCTGTAGGTGTCCTGGTTCTCGAGGTGGAACGGCACGCCCAGCGCGGTGAGGTAGGTGGGCAGCACGTCTTCCGGAAAGCCTGGCTGCTTCTGGTCGAGGTTGACCGCGATCAGCTCGAAATCGATCGGTGCCCGGGCC
>JAQGNA010000050.1 GCA_028292075.1 Rhodoferax sp.
CCCACCCCGCCTTCGGCAAGCTCAGGACAGGCTTGCAGGGGGCAACGCTGGTGGACCTGCGGAGCCGGATCCCCGGCGTTCTGGAAGGCATATGAAACACGATCTGGATTTGGTTGAAGGGTTTGGCGTTTATTTGCGTGGGCTGCAGGAAACCATCTGCAGCCGGATCGCGGCCCTCGATGGCTCGGCGTTCCTCGCCGATGCTTGGGAAAAGCCAGCTGCCGAACGATTGCAGGGCAACGGGCTGACGCAGATCCTCGAAGGCGGCACGTTGTTCGAGCGGGCGGGGTGTGGGTTTTCGCATGTGCGGGGGCCGCAGCTGCCGCCATCGGCCACCCAGCACCGGCCCGAGCTGGCGGGCGCGCCGTTCGAGGCGATGGGCGTCTCGCTGGTGTTCCATCCGCGCAACCCGTATGTGCCGACGGTGCATGCGAATGTGCGGATGATCGCCGCCACGCTCCCGGGCAAGCCGCCGGTTTGCTGGTTCGGCGGCGGCATGGACCTGACGCCGTACTACGGGTTCGAGGAGGACGCCCGGCACTTTCATCAAACCTGCCACGACGCGCTGGCGCCGTTTGGCGATGACAAATACCCGCGCTTCAAGCAGTGGTGCGACGATTACTTCTACCTGAAGCACCGCCAGGAGGCACGCGGCATCGGCGGCGTTTTCTTCGACGACTTCTCCGAGCTGGGCATGGCGCAGAGCATGGCCATGACGCAGGCCGTCGGTGCGGCTTTTCTCGACGCCTACCTGCCCATCGTCGAACGCCGCAAGGACTTGGCTTACGGCGAACGCGAGCGCGCCTTTCAGCTGTACCGGCGCGGGCGCTACGTCGAATTCAACCTGGTGTGGGACCGGGGCACGCATTTTGGCCTGCAGTCGGGCGGACGCACCGAGTCGATTCTGCTGTCGATGCCGCCTCTGGCCAGCTGGGCCTACCAGCAGCTGCCAGAGCCCGGTTCGCCCGAAGACGCCCTGACGCGCCACTTCCTCGTGCCGAAAGCTTGGCTGTGACCGCGCCGCGCCGTGTGGGCGTGTTCGGCGGTTCGTTCGACCCGCCGCACAACATGCATGTGGCATTGGTGCGCGCAGCCGTTGCGCAACTCGGCCTGGACGAGATGCGGGTCTTCCCCACCGGCCATGCGTGGCACAAGTCGCGCACGCTGAGCGCCGCGGAGCACCGGCTGGCGATGGCGCAACTGGCCTTCGGCAGACTGCCGCGGGTGGTGGTCGACCCGAGGGAGATCAACCGCACCGGGCCCACCTACACCATCGACACTCTGCGGGAATTGCAGGCTGAGCAGCCGGGCGCCAGCCTCTATCTGGTGATGGGCGCCGACCAGGCGCGTGCCCTGCCCACCTGGCATGCGGCCGAGGCGCTTTTGCAAACTGCTATAATTTCAGTAGCTGCGCGTTCAGAAGCATCCGATCAGGATGGTCCTTTCAACGACCGATTCGACGCCACAAGCCTGCCGCCCCCGTGGAACGCAGGGCGTTTCGAAGCTCTCCAGCTCCCCCCCATGGCCGTCAGCGCCACCGACATCCGCCAACGCCTCGGCGCCTCGCAAGGGATCGCCCATCTGGTTCCAGACGGTGTTGCGCGCTATATTGATCAACATCACCTCTACCGAACTGCTCGATGACCACTGCACCGCAAACGGAATCCGTCGCCAAAAAAGACACCCAGAAACTCCAGAGGGCCATCGTCGACGGTCTGGAAGACGTGAAGGCGCAGGACATCGCGGTGTTCGACACCGAGCATCTTTCGGCTTTGTTCGAGCGGGTCATCGTCGCCTCCGGCACGTCGAACCGTCAGACCAAGGCGCTGGCCGCCAGCGTTCGAGATGCCGTGCGTGAAGCCGGTTTTCCCAAGCCGCGCATCGAAGGCGAAGAAAACGGCGAATGGATCATCGTCGACTGCGGTCAGGCCGTGGTTCACGTCATGCAGCCGGCCATCCGCCAGTACTACCACCTGGAAGAGTTGTGGGGCGAAAAGCCGGTGCGCCTGAAGTTTGGTTCCGCCAAGCCGCTGCCCAAGGCAGAAGAGCCGCAGCCGGTTGCCAAGCCGGCGGCCAAGAAGACGTCGGCCAAAAAGCTGTCGCCCGAAGCCGCCAAAAAGGCCGCCAAGGCGAAGGCCAAGGCACTGGCTGAAAGCCTGCTCGCGCCTGAGCGGCCGGTAATGGAAACGGCAAAGCGCCCGGCGCGCAAGGCCACGGCGGCGCCAGCCACTAAGACAGCCGCAAAGACAGCGCCAAAGACGGCTGCCAAGGCCCCCGCCAGAACCGCAGCCACAAAAACTGCAGCCAAGACGCCGGCCAAAAAGGCCAGCATCAAGACCGTCGTGGTCAAGGCACCGGTCGCCGTGCAGAAGCAGCAGGCGGCGGCCAAGAAGGCGGCGCGCAAAAGTGTGGTCAAGAGCGCCGCCAAGACCCCGGCCCGCAAGGCCTGAGCCGCGTGAAGCTGGTCATCGTGGCCGTGGGCCAGAGGGTGCCCGACTGGGCGCAGACAGCCTACGACGACTATGCCAAGCGCTTCCCGCCTGAACTGAAGGTCGAGCTGAAGCAAGTGAAGACCGAGCCGCGCGGCTCCAAGACACTCGACCAGCTGATGGCCGCGGAACGCGAGCGCATTGAAGCGGCGATCCTGTCAAGTGCTGGCCGCAATGCCCGCGTCGTCGCCCTGGACGAACGCGGAACGCCGCTCACCACGATGGCCCTTGCGGGTAAGCTCAAGCATTGGCAACTCGAAAGCGACGACGTTGCGCTGGTGATCGGTGGGCCCGACGGCCTGGAGCCGGCGTTTCGGCAGGCCGCCCACGAACGCATTCGCCT
>JAQGNA010000577.1 GCA_028292075.1 Rhodoferax sp.
TGGGACAACGCGCTTTCAAGGAACGCGCACCGGCTCTTTCGACCCGGCTGCGTGCGGCCTTCATCCTCATCGACGGCAAGCGGACGGTGCAGGATGTCTTGCGGGCAACCGCGGGTCTCGGCATCAGTGAACCCGACATCCTGCAGCTGCTCAGCTTGCAGTTCATCGCCGAAGTGGCGGAACCGGCGGGACCGGAGTCGGCGGTTGCGGCAGCTCATGCGCACATGGCGCCGCACCGAGAGAGTATCCAAAAAGCGGCGGGCCTGGTCGAAGTGCAAAGCACCACCGGCAACGACGCTATACCAGCTCCGGCCGCCTCGTCCACCCTGCCCCAGGAACTCTACATCCGCGCCTACCCCATCGCGACCCGGCTCACTGCAGACCTGGGTTTGCGCGGCTTTCGGCTGAACCTCGCAGTAGAACAGGCTTCGGGCTACCAGCAGCTGGTGGAACTGCTGCCCAAGATCCGCGCCGCGGTGGGCGCGATCAAAAGCCAGCCGCTGGAAGAGGCGCTGGGCCTCTGACCAGCGGCCGAGGCGTCAACCGGCGGCGAGTTGCTGCCAGGTGGCGACGACGCTGTCCGGGTTCAGCGAGATCGACTCGATGCCCTGGTCGGCCAGCCACTGCGCGAAGTCGGGGTGGTCGCTCGGGCCTTGTCCGCAGATGCCGACATACTTGCCCTTGGCCTTGCAAGCCATGATCGCGCGGCTCAGCAGGGCTTTGACGGCGGGGTCGCGTTCGTCGAAGTCGGCGGCAAGCAACTCGAGGCCGGAATCTCGGTCGAGGCCCAACGTCAGCTGGGTCAGGTCGTTTGAACCGATCGAGAAGCCGTCGAAGAATTCGAGAAATTCATCGGCCAGGATCGCGTTGCTCGGCACCTCGCACATCATGATGATCTTGAGGTCGTCCTGGCCACGCTTCAGGCCGTGCTGCGCCAGCAGGTTGGTCACCTTCTCGGCCTGGGCCAGCGTGCGGACGAAGGGCACCATCACCTGAACGTTGGTCAGGCCCATCTCGTCGCGAACGCGCTTCAAGGCTGCGCATTCCATGGCGAAGGCTTCGCCAAATTCGGCGCTGATGTAGCGGGCCGCGCCGCGGAAGCCGAGCATCGGGTTCTCTTCTTCCGGCTCGTAACGGCTGCCGCCGATCAGCTTGCGGTATTCATTCGACTTGAAGTCGGACATGCGGACGATCACCGGCTTGGGCCAGAAGGCGGCAGCGATGGTGGCCACGCCTTCGGCCACCTTGTCGACATAGAACGCGCGCGGCGAGGCATGGCCGCGGGCCACCGATTCGACGGCCTTCTTCAGGTCGGCATCGACGCTCGGGTAGTCGAGAATCGCCTTCGGGTGCACGCCGATGTTGTTGTTGATGATGAACTCGAGCCGGGCCAGGCCCACGCCTTCGTTGGGCAACTGGCAGAAGTCGAACGCCAGCTGCGGATTGCCCACGTTCATCATGATCTTGGTCTTGATCTTCGGCATGGTGCCGCGCTGCACCTCGGTGATCTCGGTCTCGAGCAGGCCGTCGTAGACAAAGCCGGTGTCGCCTTCGGCGCAGCTCACCGTGACCAGCGTGCCGGTCTTGAGCAGCTCGGTGGCGTCGCCGCAGCCCACCACCGCCGGAATGCCGAGCTCGCGGGCGATGATGGCAGCGTGGCAGGTGCGCCCGCCGCGGTTGGTGACGATGGCCGATGCGCGCTTCATCACCGGCTCCCAGTTGGGGTCGGTCATGTCGGTGACCAGCACGTCGCCGGCCTGCACTTCGTCCATCTGGCTGATGTTGTGCACCAGGCGCACCGGGCCGGTGCCGATCTTCTGGCCGATGGCGCGGCCTTCGGCCAGCACGCTGCTCTTGCCCTTGAGCTTGTAGCGCAGCTCGGCCTTGCCGGCCTGCTGGCTCTTCACGGTTTCAGGGCGCGCCTGCAGGATGTAGAGCAGGCCGTCGGTGCCGTCCTTGCCCCATTCGATGTCCATGGCGCGGCCGTAGTGCTCTTCGATCACCAGCGCGTATTGCGCCAGCTGCTCGACGTCGGCGTCGCTCAGGGAATAGCGGTTGCGCATCTCGGTGGGCACGTCGGTGGTCTTCACCAGCTTGCCGGTGGCGGCCTTTTCGGCGGCGCTGGCAAATTCCATCTGAACCATCTTTGAGCCGAGGTTGCGGCGGATGACGGCCTTCTTGCCGGCCTTGAGCATGGGCTTGTGCACATAGAACTCGTCGGGGTTGACGGCGCCCTGCACCACGGTTTCACCCAGGCCGTAACTGGAGGTGATGAACACGACCTGGTCGAAACCGGATTCGGTGTCCATGGTGAACATGACGCCGGCGGCGCCGAGGTCGGAGCGGACCATGCGCTGTACGCCGGCCGACAGAGCGACCACGTCGTGCGCAAAACCCTTGTGCACGCGTTAGCTGATGGCGCGGTCGTTGTAGAGCGAGGCGAACACCTCTTTCATCTTGTGCAGCACATCCTGGATGCCCACCACGTTCAGGAAAGTTTCCTGCTGGCCGGCGAACGAGGCATCGGGCATGTGTTCGGCGGTGGCCGAGGAACGCACGGCGAACGAGGCTTCGGGGGGGCCCGCACTGAGTTCGGCAAACGCCT
>JAQGNA010000138.1 GCA_028292075.1 Rhodoferax sp.
CGCGGCCGCCGACCGAGTCGCGCTTCGACGTGCCGCTCGACGCACATGAAGCGTCGTATTTGGCTGCGTCGGCAAGGATGGCGAGTTTGCGGTTGATGTCCACGGGGGCTTTTGAAGTGACTGATTAAATATACAGTTTTTCAAAGCCCCGCCTGTGAAAGTGGTTCGCTCAGCACGTAGGCGTGCTTGCAAATCAGTGGTGCTCGGGTGCCGATCGCGTCGGTACGGTGCTCATGTGCCCGTCCAGTTCGGCTTGCGTTTCTGCGCGAACGCCAACGGCCCTTCGATAGCGTCCCTGCTGGCGCGCATCACGGCCTCTGCGGGGTAGGTCAGGGCCATGGCTTTTGCCAGGTTCGGCTCGTCAAAGCTCAGCATCATCGCCTGTTTGGTGGCTTGCAAGGCAAGTGGCGCACAGGCCAGGATGTCTTGCGCCAAGGCACGTGCGCGCGCCAGCACTTCGGCTTGCGGCACGACTTCATTGACGAGCCCGATGCGGCGCGCCTCGGCAGCGTCGATCCGCTTGCCTGTCAAAGCCAGGTACATCGCGTCCTTCATGGCCATCTGCCGCGCGATGCGTTGCAATGCACCGCCGCCCAGCGCGGCCAGGCCGACCATCGGCTCTGGCAGACCGAACTGCGCTTGGTCCGACGCTACAGCGAGGTCGCAAGCGACGAGGATCTCCAAGCCGCCGCCGAGGCACATCCCGTTGACCGCCGCGATCACCGGCTTCCACAGGTCAAAGCGCTTGGTGATGCCGGCAAAGCCACCGGGCGGATAGGCGTACTGACCTGTGATGGCGAGCGATTTAAGGTCGGTGCCCACACAGAAGGCGCGTTCGCCGGCGCCGGTGACGATGGCCACGCGCAACGCCGGGTCGGCGGCGTAGTGGTCGAAAACCTTCGAGAGTTCGATGTGCGCCGCAAGGTGCAACGAATTCATCACCTCCGGCCGATTCAAGGTGATGACCAGCAGGCCGCCCTCACGAGCGACGATGCAGTGTTCGGACGCATGGAAGGGCGTGGCAGCCGGCATGGCACCGTTTGTCACTGATGCGCCGGCTTCAGCGTCTCGGTGACCACCGTGCGGCCGTTCACCACCTTCACGAAAAAGCTTTCACGGTCCAGGTCGCCCTTGGCATCGAAGCGCACGTCAAACAACAGGCCAGGAAATTCCGTGGCGCTGAAGCTGTGGTCGTGCAGCGCCGCGGCCATGGCTTTCGAGTCGATCTTGCCGGCCTTGTCGGCGGCGGCCTTGGCCGACCACATGCCGATGTAGCCCTTCATTGCGTTGTGGTCCGGTCGGCTCTTGTACTCGGCCACATAGGCCCTGGTGAAAGCCTGCACCGTGGCGTTGGGCGCGTCGGCGGTCAGCCCGACATGACCGACGATGCCGTTGGCGGCGTCGCCCGCGAGTTCGATCACCTTCTCGTTGGTCAGCGTGGACTCGCCCACGATCGGCTTGGCGAAGCCCTGCTTGCGCAACTCGCGCAGCAGGCGGGCCGATTCTTCCTCATTGGTGTAGACGAACAAGGCGTCTGCATCGGCCTGCTTCGCCTTCAGAACGGCGGCGGAGAAGTCAACCTGGCCGCTGTCTGTAGAAATGTCGGCGCCTAACTTGACGCCGTTCGCTTCAAGCGCCTTGACGATCGCATCGCGCCCTCCCTTGCCAAAATCGTTGTTCACGTAGATGACCGATACGCTGGTCGCCTTCAGCGAGTTCTTGAGGTAAGTGGCGACCTTGGGCATGGCCGCCGCCTGGGTGAACGAAGCACGAAACACATAGGGATGGCCCTGCTGCGTGATGCTGGCCGCCTCGCCGCCGACGATGTTCAGCACCTCGGCCTGTTTCGTCTCGTTCATGCTGACAAGGATCGAGCCTGAGAAAACCGGACCCAGTACCACTTCGGCACCCTGGTCGATGGCCCGCTTGGCCAGCGCCTTGGCCACACCGGGCTGGGTCTGTGTGTCGAGCGAGGTGTACTCGATTTTGCGCCCCGCCATGCCGCCCGCGGCGTTGATGGCCTTGACCGCAAGCTTGACACCGTTGTCGAAGTTGGTGCCTGCGGTGGCGCCGGGGCCGGACAGTTCGACGATGCCGGTCACAGGAACGGTTTGTGCGAAGCCGGGCACGACCGTGATGCAGCCAGCGACGGCCAAGGTCAACGCACCGAAAGTATTTTTCATGTCTCCACCTTTGTATTGAATGTGGCCGTGATGCAGTCACGGTCCGACGAGGTGGCAACCATAGGTTCCAGGCATGCGCGCGTCCATGGGGACGGGCACATAGCCCCATTGCGCACCGCAATGAGACCAGCCCGATTGCCAAACGCAATGAACGCATTGCTTTCACCGGATAGCCAACCGGAGCATGCGAACCTAGGATGCAAGGCACCTTTCAACGGAGACATTTCCAGAATGACCACGCAAGCCCTGCCGCTCAACGGCATCCGCGTCATCGACTACAGCCACTTCCTGGCCGGCCCGTACATGGGGCGCTGCCTGGCGGCGATGGGCGCAGAAGTCATCAAGGTCGAGCGACCGAAGGCCGGTGACGCGGGCCGCGCCCATGCCTTCTTCGTGGACGGCCAAAGCGGTTATTTCTTGCAGCAGAACATGGGCAAGCAGGGTTTGTGCATCGACTTGAAGGACCCACGCGGCCTGGCGCTGATGCACAAGCTCACTGACACGGCCGATGTGTTCCTTGAAAACTACCGGCCTGGCGCGCTCGAAAAACTTGGCTTGGGCTACAAGGCACTCTCCGAGCGCAACCCGAAACTGGTGTATTGCTCGGTCTCCGCGTATGGGCACACCGGCCCCGATTCACACCGTGCAGGCTTCGGCCTGATCGCCGAGGCAAAAAGCGGTGTCATGGCCATGGTCGGCGAGCCCGGCGTGGCGCCGCCTCTGCTGCGCATTGCGCTGGGCGATATGTACACCGGCATTCACGGCGTGGCGGCAGTGTGCGCGGCGCTGCTGGGGCGCATCGGCTCGGGCCGCGGCCAGCACATCGACATGGCCCTGTACGACTGCCTGGTGTCGATGCACGAATACGCCGTCCAAAGCTACACGTTGTCGGGCGGCAAGGAAATTCCCACGCAGACCGGCCACGACCTTCCGCAGTCAACGCTGTACGGCGTGTTCACCGCGACCGATGGCTACCTGGTGATCGCCGCGCAGGTTGACGATGCATGGAAGCGCCTCGCCACGTTGATCGGCAACGACCTGGGCCGACCCGACTTTGCCGCCGACACGCGCTTCCACCACCTCGCCGGTCGCAACGAGAACCGGCTCGAACTTCTGCCGATGGTGCGCGCCTGGGTCGGCAGCCGCTCGGTGGTCCAGTGCCTCGCCGCGCTCGACGCCATCGACGTGCCGAGCGCCAAGGTACAGAACATCGAGGAAGTGCTGGCCGACCCTCAGGTGCAGGCACGCGGCATGCTGGTGGAGCAGGATCACCCGTTGATAGGCAAGGTGAAGCTGCCCAACCTGCCGTTCAGATTTTCCGAATGCAACACCACGGTGACACAACCCGCGCCCCTGATGGGGCAGCACAACCGCAGCATTGCGCAGGGCCTTGGCTATGGCGCAGACGAGATCGCAGAGTTGGAGCGAGATGGGGTGTTGTACGCCGAGGAGGCCGTCCTGAACTAGCGGGGTCTCCGGCTGTGGACAGGTTGGAGGAGCGCTTTCTATTCGTAGCTTTGCGTTTCGTGAAAAGCAAAAGTCGAATGAGCGACGTTGTTCAATGTGAAGGTTGGACGGTCATATGCAGGGGCAGCGGCGCGTTCAACCGCAGTCAGCGGAACGCAGTCCACTTCTGCGCGCTCTGCGCCGACTGCACCGTGCGCTCGATGAAGCGCACGCCGCGCGCACCGTCTTCCACACGCGGGTAATCGGCAAGGGCCGGGTCGGCCGTCGTGCCATGCAGGCGCGCGCGGATGTCGTGCGCCACGCCGAGGTAGACGTTGGCAAAGGCCTCGATGAAGCCCTCGGGGTGGCCCGCCGGCAGGCGCGAGGCGCGCACCGCCGCATCGCAGAGCCAAGGGGATCCACGGGTGAAGACCTGGCGCGGGCCGTCGTGCGGCAGGTGCAGCAGCTGGCCCGGGTCTTCCTGGCGCCACTCCAGCGTGCCGAGCGTGCCCGAGACGCGCAGGCGCAAGTCGTTCTCGACACCGGTGTTGACTT
>JAQGNA010000185.1 GCA_028292075.1 Rhodoferax sp.
CGCAGTTCGCCAACATCGCCACGCCGAGCGAGATCGTGGTGGCCACTTCGTTTCAGCTGGAGATCGGCGACATCGCCGGCGCCATCCACATCTGCATGCCGTATTCGACGCTGGAGCCGATCCGCGACGTGCTGTATTCGGCGACGCAGGGCGATTCGGTCGAGGTGGACCGCCGCTGGGTGACGGTGCTGAGCCGCGAGATCCAGTCGGCCGAGGTGACGCTGGTGGCCGAGCTGGCCAAGGCCAATGCCACGGTGGAACAGTTGCTTGCCATGAAGGCCGGCGACTTCATCGAACTCGAACGCGAGCCGCGCATCACCGCATCGATTGGCGGGGTGCCGATCTTCGAATGCCAGTACGGCACACACAACGCCAAGTATGCAATCCGCGTGGAGCAGTGCCTGCGCGGCAACGACGCGCCTTTTCCAGGCGATTTTCAAGGGGATCTGAATGTCAATTGACGACAAGAACGCTGCGGACGATCCGATGGCGGCTTGGGCCGAGGCGCTGGAAGAACAGAAGGTGGCCGAGTCCGTTTCGCCCGACCAGGGTGGCCCGCTGTCGGGTGAAGGCGTCCGGCCGTTTTCGGTGCCGAACAAGGACGGCACCATGCAGGACATCAACATGGTGCTGGACATTCCGGTCACCCTGTCGGTGGAACTGGGTCGCACCAAGGTGCCGATCAAGTACATCCTTCAGCTCGCGCAGGGCTCGGTCGTCGAACTCGACGCCCTGGCCGGCGAACCCATGGACGTGCTGGTCAACGGCTACCTCATCGCCCAGGGCGAGGTGGTGGTGGTGAACGACAAGTTCGGTATCCGCCTGACGGATGTGGTCACGCCTTCGGAGCGGCTGCGCCGGGTGAGCCGGGGCTGAGGTCGCATGCTGAGTCAGACCTTGCTTCTGGTGGTGGTGTTCGTGATGCTGATGGCGATGCTGCCCTGGGCGATCAAGTGGGTGCAGCGGCGTGCGGCGGGCGGTACGACGGTTGCCGGACTCGAGTCGCGGGTGATTTCAGCCGTGGCAGTGGGTCCGCAGCAGCGCGTGGTGACGGTCGAAGTCGGCCCTGAAGGGGCGCGCACCTGGCTCGTACTGGGCGTGACCGCGCAGCACATCAATTGCCTGTTCACGCAACCCGTGGGCGGGCAACTGCCTGGCGACGCAGCCTCTGCCCGGCCGGCGAACCTGGCACAGGCCTCGCTGCCTGAAACTTTCACTGTGGAAGGAGCGCCCCGTGGCTGACCGTCAAGTCCTGATGCGCGCCTCGCGCTGGCTGGGCGGGCTGGCCGCGTTGTCGGCGCTGCTCATGCTGCATGGCTCGGCCCTGGCGCAGGCCGGTGGTGCTGCGCCGGGCGCACCTGGCACCCTGCCGGTGCTGATCGGCAGCGGCGCCGGCGGCACGAATTACTCGGTGCCGGTGCAGACGCTGCTGTTCTTCACGGCGCTGTCGTTCCTGCCCGCGGTGTTGCTGATGATGACGGGCTTCACCCGCATCGTCATCGTGCTCTCGTTGCTGCGGCAGGCGCTGGGCACGCAGTCGGCGCCGCCCAACCAGGTGGTGATCGGCCTGTCGTTGTTCCTTACATTTTTCGTGATGGGACCGACGCTCGACAAGGTGTACCAGGACGCCTATGTGCCCTACACCACCAACGCCATCAACTTCGACCAGGCGCTGAGCCGCGGCGAGGCGCCGATGCGCCAGTTCATGCTGAAGCAGACCCGGCAGTCCGACTTCGCGCTGTTCGCCCGGCTGGCCAAGCTCGACCCGTCGGTCACCGCGGAGACCGCGCCGATCCGCGTGCTCGTGCCGGCCTTTGTGACCAGCGAGTTGAAGTCGGCGTTCCAGATCGGCTTCATGATATTCATTCCCTTCCTGGTCATCGACATCGTGGTGGCAAGCGTGCTGATGTCGCTCGGCATGATGATGCTGTCGCCGGTGCTGGTGGCGCTGCCGTTCAAGCTCATGCTGTTCGTGCTGGCCGACGGCTGGAATCTGCTGATCGGCTCGCTCGCCGCCAGCTTCGTCACGTAGGAAATCGCCATGAATTCGCAAACCGTTCTGACCATCGGCCAAGAGGCCCTGACCTTGCTGCTGATGGTGTCCGCGCCGATCCTGGCGGTGGTGCTGGTGGTGGGTTTGGTGGTCAGCATCTTCCAGGCGATCACGCAGATCCATGAAGCGACGCTGTCCTTCGTGCCGAAGCTGATCGCTGCCATGCTGGTGTTCGCGCTGGCCGGCCCCTGGATGCTGAGCACGCTCGTGGACTACATCCGCCGCACCATCGAGTCGATTCCGACGATGGTGCTGTGAAGGCACGCAGGCTTTACTGCGCCGGCTTCTTCATGTGCGCTGCGACCACTGCCAGCGGCCCGCCGTGATCACCTTCTCCGAAGCGCAGCTGGTCACCTGGCTGTCGCCGATCCTCTGGCCTTTTCTGCGGGTGCTGGCCTTGTTCAGCGTGGCGCCGGTGTTTTCGCTCCGGGCCATTCCGCTCCGGGCCAAGATCGGCCTGGCATTTTTAATCGCGTTGTCGGCCCAGGCCACCTTGATCAATCAGCCGGTGGTTGCCATCAACGGCCCGGGTGCGCTGGGCGCGGTGGTCCAGCAGGTGGGCGTGGGCATGTCGATCGGGTTCGCGGTGCGGCTGGTGTTCGCCGCGGTCGAATTGGCGGGTGAACTGGTCGGCCTGCAGATGGGCCTGAACTTCGCCGCGTTCTTCGACCCATCGAGCAACGCGCAGGTCAGTGCGGTGTCACGCTTCCTCGGTCACATGTCGACGCTGTTGTTCGTGGTGATCAACGGCCATCTCATGGTGCTGATGGCGCTGATCAAAAGCTTCGACAACTTTCCGGTGGACGGCAACTTTCTGCTGGTGCTTCAGCAGATCAAACTGTATGCGTTCGGCACCGAACTGTTTGCCAGCGCGCTGTGGATCGCGCTGCCCATGATCGCCATGCTGCTTTTCGTCAACCTGACGTTGGGCATCATCTCGCGGGTGGCGCCGCAGATGAACATCTATTCGATCGGGTTTCCGATCACGCTCACCATGGGGCTGGTGGGCATTACCGCCACGCTGCCCATGCTCGACCAACCGGTGATGGCGCTGATGCAGCGCACCATCGACCTCTTTGCGGCCACCCGCTAGGACCGTTGGCTACACCAGGTTGTTGCGGATCGCGTAGACCGTCAGCTCCGCGTTGTTGGTGAGCTTCAGCTTCTCGAGGACGCGGGTGCGGTAGACGCTCACCGTCTTGGGGCTGAGCATCAGTTCCTCGGCAATGTCCGACAGGCGCTTGCCCGAGGCGATCTTCAGCAGGGTCTGCAACTCGCGCTCCGACAGCGCCGCATGCGGCACCTCGAGCTCCGGCTTTGAAAGGCTTTCGACCAGCATCTGCGCCACCTCGGGCGTGACGTACTTGCGCCCCTGCATCAGCGTGCGCACGGCGGCCACGAGTTCCTCGGGGTTGCCGGCCTTGTTCAGGTAGCCCTGGGCACCGGCGCGCAGGCAGCGAATCGCGTACTGGTCTTCGGGGAACATGGAAACAATGAGCACCTTGATCGGCGATGCCGTCTCGCGCAGGCTGGCCAGCACCTCCATGCCGCCGCGGCCAGGCATGTTGAGGTCGAGCACCAGCACATCGCATTTGACCTTGCGCAGCACATCGCGCACTTCGGAGTAGCTTGCGGCCTCGCCGGTCACCTCGATGTCACCAGCCTCTGACAACATGTCGCGAACGCCTCGGCGGACCACCGCATGGTCGTCGCACAGAACTACATGGATCATGGGAGACTTCCGGAAGATAGGGCGACGGTGTCCGGCTGGAGCGGCACCGACAGGATGATGGACGTGCCCACGCCGCCGCGACTGCTCACATCGAGCCAGCCGTCGACCGTTTTGGCGCGCTCGCTGAGTCCGCGCAGGCCGAAGGCCTTGGGCTTGTCGAGGGCGGTCTTGTCGAGCCCCTTGCCGTTGTCGGTCACCTCGAGGGTGAGCACGCCTTCGCCGTCCGACAGGTCGATGCTCACCGCCGTGCATTCGGCGTACTTCGACACGTTGGTGAGCGCCTCTTGCGCCGTGCGGTAGGCCACCAGCCGCACTTCCTTGCTGACGCTGATTTTCTCTTGCGACGTGCGAAACGCGACCGCGATGCCTGTGCGCCGCTGAAAGCCTTCGGCCAGCCATTGCACCGCCGCTACCAGGCCCTGGTCGAGAATGGGCGGACGCAGGTTCATCATGATGCGCTGGCTCGCGCCGAGCGCATGCTGCAGCATCTCGGACGCCGAGGCAATGTGGCTGGCGGTGGGTTCGTCCTTGTGGCGGCGTGCCAGCCAGCCCAGGTCGAGGTTCACCGCGGCCAGAGAGCCGCCGATGTCGTCGTGAATCTCGCGGGCAATGGCGGCGCGTTCCTTTTCGATCGAGATCTGCAGATGCTCGGCCAGTTCGGCCAGCCGGCGCTCGGAGGCTGCCAGTTCGGCATCGGCGCGCTCCTTGGCCAGCCGCGTCTCGCGCATTTCGATCGCGCGCTGAATCACATGGGCCAGCTTGTTGATGTCGTCTTTGAGCAGGTAGTCGCTGAAGCCGAGCCGAATCGCGTCCACCGCCGCCGCCTCGCCGATGGCGCCGGACAACAGCACGAACGGTGGCTGTCGGCGCTGGGTCAGCAGGGCATGCCAGGCGTCGATGGCCGTGAAGCCGGGCAGGCGGTAGTCGGCCAGGATCAGATCGAAACGCTGCCCATGCACTTGCTGCTGGAATTCGGCGAGGGTTTCCACGCGAACCATGTTGCATTCCATGCCCTGCTTGCGCAACGCACGGCAAACCAGTTGGTGATCGACCTCGGAATCCTCGAGGTGCAGCAGTTGGATGGGGCGGGCGACTGCCATAGTGGTCATGGAGACTGCATCACTTGCATCGCAGTGAGAGTTCGGGAAAACGCGTGTGGCAAGAATGTCTTAAGCAGGTGGCATTTGGTGCCGAAAACGTGAAGATGCAGGTAACAAATTGTCAAACCGATTTAACATCAGGTACCGAACCTGGATTTTCAGCGATGGCTTGACTGCGCAACGGAGAATACATGCAAACAGAGCCTTTAGCCTCTCCGGGCCCCGCAGTTCAACTGCCTGTCATGGTCGTGGCGGAACTGCAGGATTCCCTGATGGTGGTGATGCACGACCTGAGCCGCCTCGAGGGGTTGTTGAGTCACACCATGGACAACCTCATGCTGCGTTTCAACGCGGCGAATCAGGAGCTGTCGCACGACTCTTTGTCCAACCTGCCGGCGCTTGACGACGTGCGCAGCACATTGCGTTCGGCGGTCACCGAGCTGCAGTTTCAGGACATGGCTTCGCAGCTGATTGTGCACACCACCAAGGTCCTCCAAGGCTGTGCATTCCGGCTCGCGTCCGAATCGATGGGTCACGACGAAGGCGAAGAAGCAGCACCCTTCGTCGAGATGCCGCCCGAGCGCCCGAATCCGGTGACGCAAAGCGAGATGGACGCTGGCTCGATCGAGCTTTTCTGACTATTCATTTGTTCGACGAACAAGCACTCATTTAGCTGGAGTTTTTCCCATGTATTCGATACTAGCCGTCGACGACTCTCCTTCCATGCGGAAGATGGTGTCCTTCACGTTGATCGGGGCGGGTTACCACGTGGTGGAGGCGGTCGACGGCCAGGACGCATACGAGAAAGCGCAGACCCATGCGATCGATCTCGTGCTGGCCGACCAGAACATGCCGCGCCTCGATGGCCTCGGCCTGACGCGCCTGTTGCGGCAGCACCCCAATTTCAAGACCACGCCGATCCTCATGCTCACCACCGAGTCGAGCGATCAAATGAAACAGGCCGGCCGCGCCGCGGGTGCGACCGGTTGGCTGGTCAAGCCGTTCGACCCGACGCGGTTGATCGAAGTGATCCAGAAGGTCATGCGTTGAAGCCTCGGCTGAAGCGCCCCAGAACATTTAGGAGTCAGCATGGCTGAAATGCACCAGGAACCATCCGGCGGGGCCGATTTCGATCTTTCCCAGTTCTACCAAATCTTTTTTGAGGAAGCCGGCGAAAACCTCGACCAGATGGAGCAGATGCTCCTCGACCTGGACTTGGCCGAAACCGACGACGAAGAACTCAACGGCATCTTCCGTTGCGCGCATTCGATCAAGGGCGGAGCTGCCACTTTCGGCTTTTCCGACGTGGCCGAACTTACCCATCAGATGGAGTCGCTGCTCGACAAGCTGCGGCGCCACGAACTGCAGCTGATCCCGCCGATGGTCGACGCGCTGCTCGAGTCGGCCGACGCTTCGCGCAGCCTGCTGGCACGCCATCAGGCCGGTGGCGAGGGCGCGACCGTCTCGACTTCCGACCTGGTGAAGCGCATTGCTTCGCTGGCGGCAGGTGAAGTGCCCGTGACGGCTGCGGATGCACCCGCACCTGCACCTGCACCTTCGCCGGTGGCAGCCCCTGCCGTTGCGCCAGCTCCGGCCAAGGCCGCTGCGCCCAAGAGCGCCGACGGCAGCCGCTCGCTCGAGATCCGCATCGGCCCGATGGACAAACCCGAGCAGGCCGATGCGCTGCAGGAACTGTTCCGCGACATTCCCGGCCTCGGCACCATGACGACGCTTCCGAGCGACCGCGCCGACACCCGGGTCTACGAGGTGCACACCAGTTCGTCGGACAACGATCTGCTCGACCTGTTCATCTTCCACGTCTCGAAGGAGCTGGTGGCGATTCGCGACCTGCCCGAACACGATGACGCCGCATCGACGCAGTCACCAGCGGTTGACCTGCCCGTGGGGGCCGCTGCCAGCGCAGACGATGAAGACTTCGGCTTCTTCGCGGGTGCTCCAGGCGTGCCCGAAGAAGTGCCGGCACCGGTGGCCACACCGGTCGCCGCCGCAGCACCAGCGGCGGCCGGCAAGGCCGATGCGGCGGCGGGCAAGGCGCCTGTGCAGGCAGCCCCGCTAGAAGCCACCACCATTCGGGTCGACATCAAGAAGGTCGACCAGCTGATCAACCTGGTGGGCGAACTGGTCATCACCCAGGCCATGCTGGCGCAGAACAGCCAGGGCTTGGACCCGGCCCTACATCAGCAGCTGTTTGCCGGCCTGGCCGATCTGGACCGCAACACCCGCGACCTGCAGGAATCGGTGATGTCGATCCGCATGATCCCGATGTCGATCGTGTTCAGCCGCTTTCCTCGCATGTTGCGCGACCTCGCCAACAAGCTGGGCAAGAAGGTTGAATTCGTCACCCAGGGTGAAGCCACCGAGCTTGACAAGGGCCTGGTCGAAAAGATCACCGACCCGCTGACCCACCTGGTGCGCAACAGCTGCGACCACGGCATCGAAATGCCGAAGGACCGATTGGCTGCGGGCAAGTCGGAGCACGGAACGATCACGCTGTCCGCCTCCCACCAGGGCGGCTCGATCGTGATCGAAGTGCGCGACGACGGCCGTGGCATGTCTCGCGAGAAAATCCTCAGCAAGGCGCGCGAGCGCGGCATCGAGGTCAGCAACGGCATGAGCGACGCCGAGGTCTGGCAGCTGATCTTCGCTCCGGGGTTCTCCACCGCCGAGACCGTGACCGACGTGTCCGGACGCGGCGTGGGCATGGACGTGGTCAAGCGCAACATCGCCGCGTTGAACG
This sequence comes from Rhodoferax sp., assembly GCA_028292075.1. Next base: position 7,644 of record JAQGNA010000185.1, read on the forward strand.
GCACGGTTGACATCGATTCGTCCGAGGGCTACGGCATGAAAGTGTCGGTGCGGTTGCCGCTCACGCTGGCCATCATGGACGGCATGTCGGTGAGCGTCGGAGACGAGGTCTACATCTTGCCGCTCTCGTCGGTCGTGGAGTCGTTCCAGGTAAACGACGACGCCGTCAGCACGGTCGCGCAGGGCTCGCAGCTGGTCAAGGTGCGCGAGGAGTACATGCCGGTCATCGAGCTCGGGAAGGTGTTCCAGGTACCACGGTTTGACTTTGAAAAGTCGAACAGCATCATGGTCGTCGTCGAGTCCGAGGGCAGCCGCGTCGCCTTGCTGGTGAACGAGTTGCTCGGCCAGCACCAGGTCGTGGTGAAGAACCTCGAGTCCAACTACCGCAAGGTCCCGAATGTGTCCGGCGCCACCATCATGGGCGACGGCAAGGTGGCGCTGATCCTCGACATCGGCGCCCTGGTGCGCCGCTCGCGCCACTGAGCGCGCGCCGTCCACCATCACCACAACATCACCCAAAGATTCGAAGGAGAGCTTCATGGGAGCAGCAGAGAAGGTCAATGACCTCACCAACACCACCCGCGAATACCTGACTTTCCGGCTCAGCCAGGAAGAGTATGGCATCGACATTTTGAAGGTGCAGGAAATCCGCGGGTATGAGCCGCCGACGCGCATCGCCAATTCGCCGGCGTTCATCAAGGGCGTGGTCAACCTGCGCGGCACCATCGTGCCCATCATCGACATGCGGTTGAAATTCAACTGCTCCGAGGCGGAATACAACAGCTTCACCGTCGTGATCATTTTGAACCTGCGCAACCGCATCGTCGGCATCGTGGTGGACTCGGTCAGCGACGTGCTCGAGCTGGCCCCGGACAGCATCAAGTCCGCACCGGACATCGAGAGCATCATCGACGCGGGCTGCATCCTCGGGCTGGGCTCGGTGGGCGACCGCATGCTGATCCTGCTGGACATCGAGCGCCTGATGTCCGGCGTCGACATGGGGCTGGTCGCCGCCTGAGGTTTCCCATGAGCCGAACCGCGCAACTTTCGTCGAACGTCAACGGCCCCGTCATGGAAGGGCGCGAGTTCATCTGGACCGATGCCGACTTCGAGCGGGTACAGAAGCTGATCTACCAACGTGCCGGCATCAACCTGCACGATGGCAAGCATGCGATGGTGTATAGCCGCCTGTCGCGCCGGTTGCGCGACACGGGTCACAACAGCTTCCGCGATTACCTGGGCTGGCTCGAGACGAACGACGGACCGGAATGGCAGGAATTCGTCAACGCGCTGACCACCAACCTGACGGCGTTTTTTCGTGAGCAACATCATTTCGAGATCTTCGCCACGTTGCTCAAGTCAAAGCCCGCCGGCGTTCCGTGGAACGTATGGTGCAATGCCGCGTCGACGGGCGAAGAGCCTTACTCCATCGTCATGACCGCGCTGGAGTCGCTCGGCGCCAATGCGGCTTTCAAGTTGATGGCCAGCGACATCGATTCCAAGGTGCTGGCTTCGGCGGCGCAAGGCATCTACAAGCTGGACAACCTCAAGGGCCTGAGCCCTGAACGGCTGCAGCGGTTCTTTCTGCGCGGCAAGGATTCGAATGCCGGCCTGTTGCGGGCCAAGCCCGAGGTGCGCCGGTTCATCGACTTTCTGAGCGTGAACCTGATCCGCGACGACTGGCCGTTCCGCGAGCCTTTCGACGTGGTGTTCTGCCGGAACGTGATGATCTATTTCGACGGGCCCACCCAGCGCGGCGTGCTCGAGCGCATTCACCGCGTGATGAAGCCGGGTGGCATGCTGTTCGTCGGGCATGCTGAAAACTTCAGCGAGTCGCGCGACCTGTTCACTCTGCGCGGAAAGACAGTCTATGAGCGCCGATAAATCACGGGGAGGGCGCTGACCCATGGACATCCCAAGGACCGCCGGCCCCTCGCTGGCGCAACGCATGGCCGCCGGGGCACTGACCAATGGCCCCGTGGTGGACCGCCGCGCGGCACCACGGATCAACGCGCCGGCGAACGTAGCGGCGAATGGTGCCGCGCACGTCGCGCACACGTCCTCGCTTGAGGACTTGAAAGGTGCCCGTCGCAAGCCTGGAGAGGCGTCGTTCTTCTACCATGACCATCATTTCCAGTACAACGCGGTCAAGGTGTTGCCCGGCGAGTATTTTGTGTCTGACGAGAACCTGGTGATCATGACGGTGCTCGGCTCCTGCATTGCCGCCTGCCTGTGGGATTCACGGGCCCACATCGGCGGCATGAACCACTTCATGCTGCCCGACGGGGACGACGGCGCCGGCTTCGGCCGCTACGGGTCTTACGCGATGGAACTGTTGATCAACGAAATGCTGAAGAACGGCGCCCGCCGCGAGTCGCTGCAGGCCAAGATATTCGGTGGAGCGCAGGTCATGAGCAACTTCACGACCATGAACGTTGGCGAGCGCAACACCAGTTTCGTCATCGATTACCTGCAGACCGAGCGCATACCGCTGCTGTCGCAGGATGTGCTGGACATCTATCCGCGCAAGGTGTGTTTCTTCCCGGTGACCGGCAAGGCCATGGTCAAGCGCCTGGCCCATGCGCATCCGGAGCAGATGGTCAACGAGCGCCGGGGCAACGCGGTGGCAGTGGCGCAGACCACGGCCGGCGGCTCGGTCGACCTGTTCTAAGTTTGAAGGTGAACAAGCGTGGTTTCCAAGAAGATCAGGGTGGTGGTGGTAGACGATTCGGCGCTGGTGCGCAGTCTGCTGACCGAGATCATCAATCGCCAGCCCGACATGGAATGCGTGGGCGCGGCCAACGATCCACTGGTGGCGCGCGAGATGATCCGTGAATTGAACCCCGACGTCATCACGCTCGACGTCGAGATGCCGCGCATGGACGGCATCGACTTTCTGGGACGGCTGATGCGGCTTCGGCCGATGCCGGTGGTCATGATTTCCACGCTGACCGACAAGGGGGCCGAGGTCACCTTGCGGGCCCTGGAACTGGGTGCGGTCGACTTCGTGGCGAAGCCGCGCATCGGCCTTGCCAACGGCCTGAATGAGCTGGCGTCGCAAATCGTCGAAAAGGTGCGGGTGGCTGCAGTGGCGAAGTTTCGCCGTCCCATCGCGCCGCCATCCGTACCTGGCATGCCCGGGATGCCGGTCGCGCCAGCAACCGTGCGGCCCGCCAATTCGCTCATCGGACGCATCTCGACCGAGAAGATGATCTGCATCGGTGCCTCCACCGGTGGCACGGAGGCGGTCAAGGAGATCCTGATGCACATGCCGGCCGACGCACCGGCCATCGTCATCACCCAGCACATGCCGCCAGGGTTCACCACGAGTTTCGCGGCGCGGCTGAACGGCCTTTGCCAGATCACGGTAAAGGAAGCCTCGCACGGCGAACGCATCCTGCCGGGCCATGCCTACATCGCACCCGGTGGCAAGCAGTTCCGCGTGGACCGCAGTGGCGCCAACTACGTCGCCGTGGTGGAAGACACCGAGCCGGTGAACCGCCACAAGCCTTCGGTCGAGGTGCTGTTCCTTTCGGCGGCGGCGGTGGTGGGGCGCAACGCCTACGGCATCATGCTGACAGGCATGGGCAACGACGGGGCCCGTGCCATGCGGGAGATGCGCGACAAGGGCAGCTACAACTTCGTGCAGGACGAGGCGAGCTGCGTGGTGTTCGGCATGCCGCGGGAAGCCATTGCGCACGGGGCGGCCGACGAGGTGTTGCCGCTCGATCGCATTGCAGCGGCGTTGCTGACCAAGCTTGGCGCGAGTGGAGACCGGTTGCACAACCGGATCTGAAGGCAGTTTTTGGCCGACTGCAAGTCGCAGTTGCGGGCCGCTTTACAACATTTCTTCTGGGGCCAACGGCCCGATCACCTTGAGCAGCAGGCGAAGGCCGAGCGTTGCATCGGGTTCGATGGTTGTTTCAGCCAGGCCCGAACCAGCAGGCGGCAGCCACAGCAGCCGCCCGCCACGCAACTCCACACGGTAAGCGCCCGACGCCATGGTCGGCTCGATTACTTCGGCCGCGTTTTTGGCGAGGGCGGCACTGCGGATCAGCAAGGCGATCTCGCTGTTCTGCAATTCTGAGCGGAGGTCGAGGTTCATCGAGCCGATGACGACCACCCGCTGGTCCAGCACGATGACTTTGGAGTGGAGGCTGGCGCGCGATCCGCCTGCAAGGCTGCCGCCGTCACCGGAGCCGCCCACCGAGCCACCCGAAGCGGCGCCGGCACTGCCCGACATGCTGGAGCCGAAGGCGGAGCGTCGGCCCAGCTGCTCGGTTCGCATCTCATGCAGTTCCACGCCGATGGCAAGCAGGCGTTGGCGGTAGCGCGCATAGCCAGCGTGGGCCAGTGGCGCATCGTTCGACGCCAGTGAGTTGGTGAGCACGCGGATGCGGACCTGCTTCTCGCGCATCGCGGTGAGCACCTTCATCATGCGTTCGCCAGGAACGAAGTAGGGCGACACGATGAGCACGTCTTTCTGTGCGCGCTCCATGAGCCCGACCAGGCCTTCGACCAAGGTCGGTTCCGGGTCGGTTTCATCACCTTCTATCTTGTTGGGGTGGTCGGCCAGGACGATGGCCGGCGCCCACGTGAGCGGCAGCCGCTTCATGTCGAGCAAGGTTGGCACGGCCAGGGCTCCGAGCGGCGATGCGGCCTGCGCTTCACTGACGGTGGCCGTCGCGCTGCCGGGCTGAGAAGGCGCGGAAGCAGCGGATGGGGCGGAAGGGCCGTCCGCCAGCATGGACCCGGCGGTTCTGGCTGAATCGGCGGCGTTGGGCAGCGTTGCCGCATCGGTGGCCGGAGAAGGCGCCTTGCCGGGCAGCGTTTTCCTGAGGGCTGCAATGTCAGCCGGCGTCATGAGTGTCTGCACCGGATAGGCCAGGGGGTCGTTCCAGTAGGCGTCGAAACTGCGAGACAGCTCGGTGACGACCGGGCCGGCGGCCAGTACGTCCAGGTCGACGAAGTTGCTGTCGCGCCCCTGCCCGAAGTAGGCGTCGCCCAGGTTGCGGCCGCC
>JAQGNA010000193.1 GCA_028292075.1 Rhodoferax sp.
CGCCACCTTGGCGTCGCACATTTTCTGGGCCACGGCGGTGGCCTGGCGCGGATCGCCGCCGTCGTCTTCCGCGGCGATCTCGAAGCGGATCTTCTTGCCGCCGATGACGACGTTCTGGGTGTTGAGCTCGTCCAGCGCCATGCGCACGCCGTTCTCGGTGTCCTTGCCGATGTGGGCAATGCCGCCCGACACCGGGCCGGCGTGGCCGATGCGGACCGTCTGGGTCTCTTGTGCCCAGGCTGGCGCGGTGGCCATGGCGAGGGCGGCGGCCAGCGGGAGAATGGCGAAGGAGATGCCGGTGGTGTGGGTTGTAGGGGTAGCGGGGATCGCTTGGAACGGACGGCGCAGCGCGGCGCCGCAGGCAAATGTGACAACAGGCATGGAAACTTTCCAGGGGCAGTTTGTGAACAATGGACATGGCCCCAGCGGCGGGTGGACCGTCGCCTGGGCCGGGTGCATGTTACCAACGCACCTGCCTGGTGCGTGCATCAAACTGTCAGTGAGCCCGAGCGGCCACTGCGGTGGAGCGGCTCAGTTCCAGACCTGCTCGGCCACCCGCGCCATGTTGCCGCCCATCACCAGGGCCGCTTCGGCGGGGCTCATGCCGACCTCCGCCAATGCGCCCGGCAGGGCCTGCCACGTGGCGATCGGGGTGTAGCTGGCCTTGGAGATGGCCCGGTTGTACCCAGCCGACCGCGGCCACCAGTACGAGGGGTCGTAGTCGCCCGGCGGGTCGTCGTTCAGCTCTGGCTGACGAAAGCTGATGTCGAGCCCGATGCCCACGTGCCGCACGCCCACCAGGTCTGCCACATAGGCCGCGTGGCGCGCCACATCGGCCGCCGTGGGGCTGTCGTTGCCCAGGAAGAAAGAAACGCCAGAGACGCACACCACGCCGCCCGTGGCCGCGCAGGCGCGGATCTGTTCGTCGCTCACGTTGCGGCCGTGTTCGACCAGCGCCAGCGGATTGGCGTGGCTGAAGATCACGGGCTGGCGCGAGGTGGCCATGATGTCCAGGCTGCAGCGGCGCCCGGTGTGCGAGCAGTCCATCAGCATGCCGGCCGCGTTCACCGCCTGCACCATGCGCACGCCGAGTGGCGTGAGGCCGCGTTCGACGTCGTGGCAGCCGTCGGCCACGGCGTTGTTGCGGTTGTAGGCGAAGTGGATCTGGCGCACGCCGAGGCTGGCGTACAGCGCCACCATGTCGGGCTGGCCGAGCAGCGGCATCGCGCCTTCGAGGTCGAACCCGATGGCGATCTGGCCGGCGGATTGGGCCTGACCGATGTCCGCCACGCGGCCGGCCAGGCGGAAGCGGTCGGGCTGCGCGGCGATGGATGCGCGGAAGCCGGCAATCACCGCCATCACCTTCTCGACCGGGTTCATGTCCATGCCGACGTTGATGGACACGTTGTTGACGCCGGCGTCCCGCAGGCGGGCAATCGGCTCGAAATCGGCCGCCGGGTGGAGCGGCAGGCAGGCATGGGATTCCCAGTTGATGTTCGGTGGAATCATGGCGTTCAGGAGGAGGGGGTGGTGCGGCGGAAGCCCGCGGAGGCTTCCATGAGTTGACGGGTGTAGGGCTCGGCCACACGGTGCGCGGCCAGGTCGCTGGCGGCCAGCATCTCGACCGTGCTGCCGCGCTGCATCACCATCAGCCGCTCGCACAGGTGCGTGACCACCGCGAGGTCGTGGCTGACCATGATGAAGCTCAGGCCACGGCGGGCGCGCAGGCTCTCCAGCAGGTTCAGCACCTCGGCCTGCACCGAGGCGTCGAGCGCCGAAGTGGGCTCGTCCAGCAGCAGGATCTGCGGCTCGAGGATCAGCGCCCGGGCGATGGCGATGCGCTGGCGCTGTCCACCCGAGAGCTGGTGCGGATAGCGGAAGCGAAAGCCGGTGCCCAGGCCGACCTCGTCGAGCGCGCGCTCGATGCGGGCCTGCTCGTCCCCGATGCCGTGGATGGCCAGCGGCTCGGCCAGCAGGCGGTCGACCGTGTGGCGTGGGTGCAGCGAGCCATAGGGGTCCTGGAACACCATCTGCACCAGACGGCGGAACGGCTTGCTGCCAGGCAGCGGCTGGGGCGCCGGGCCGATCAGCTTGACCTCCCCCGCTTCGCGCGGCGCCAGGCCGCAGATGGCGCGCAGCACGGTGGACTTGCCCGAGCCCGATTCGCCGACGATGCCGAAGCTTTCGCCCGGCCGCACGGTGAACGAGGTGTCGGCCACTGCGACGAAGCCGTCGAAGCTCACCCGCAGGTGTTGCACGTCCAGGCCGATCGAAGTGGAGTTCATAGCGCCCACTCCGGCCGCCGGTCGAGCGTGGGCAGCGGATGCCGGTTCGCCCCCAGCTGCGGCAGGCAATTGAGCAGCCCCAACGTGTACGGGTGCTGCGCCTGGGCCAGGCCGCCGGCGCTCAGCTCCTCGACCACGCGGCCGGCGTACATCACCAGGATGCGGTCGCAGAAGGTGGACACCAGCCGAAGGTCGTGCGAGACGAAGATCAGGCCCATGCCGCGCTCCGTGACCAGCTGGTCGAGAATCGCCAGCACCTGCAGCTGCACCGTCACGTCGAGCGCCGACGTGGGCTCGTCGGCGATCAGCAGCTCGGGGTCGGCGATCAGCATCATGGCGATCATCGCCCGTTGACCCATGCCGCCGGAGACCTCGTGCGGGTACAGCTTGAAGACGCGTGCCGGGTCGTCGATCTGCACGGCGGCGAGCGATGCGAGCGCGCGTTGTCTCGCCTCGGCATTCGACACCCTGGTATGGGCCTGGAGCGCTTCGACGATCTGGTCGCCGATGGTCATCACCGGGTTGAGGGAGAACTTCGGGTCTTGCAGCACCATGGCGATGCGGCCGCCGCGCAACTGGCGCCGCTGCTTGGGCGGGCAGTTCAGCAGGTCGATGCCATTGAAGGCCAGGCGCTTCGCGGTGACGATGCCGCCCGGCGCGGTGAGGCCCAGAATGGCGCGCCCGGTCTGCGATTTGCCCGAGCCCGATTCCCCCACGATGCCCAGCCGCTCCCTGCCGAGGGAGAACGACACGCCGCGCACCACTTCGGTCCGGCCGCCTTCGCGGTTGGGGAACGAGACGCGCAGGTCGTCCACTTCGAGTACGCGGTCGGTCATTTGACGCCCTTCGGGTCGAGGGCATCGCGCAGGCCATCGCCGACCAGGTTGAACGCCAGGCTGACCAGAAAGATGGCCGCCCCGGGCGCCGCCGCCACCCACCACTGGTCGAGCACGTACTGCCGGCCGTTGGCGATCATCGCGCCCCACTCGGGCATGGGAGGCTGCGCGCCCAGGCCCAGGAAGCCGAGGCCCGCGGCGGTGAGGATGATGCCGGCCATGTCGAGCGTCACCCGCACGATCAGCGACGACAGGCACAGCGGCATGACGTGGTGCAGCACGATGCGCCAGGGCGAGGCGCCGATCAGTTTCACCGCGGCGATGTAGTCGGTCTGGCGGATGGTCAGCGTTTCGGCGCGGGCCATGCGGGCATAGGGTGGCCAGGCGGTGATGGCGATGGCGATCACCGCGTTCTCGATGCCCGGGCCGAGCGCCGCCACGAAGGCCAGCGCGAGGATCAGCCGCGGAAACGCCAGGAAGATGTCGGTGATGCGCATCAGCGCCGCGTCGACCATGCCGCCCGCATAGCCGGCCACGGTGCCGACCAGCAGGCCGATGGGCGCGGCCAGCACCGCCACCAGAATCACGACAAAAAGCGTGATGCGGGAGCCGTGGATCAGCCGCGAAAGGATGTCGCGGCCCTGGTCGTCGGTGCCCAGCCAGAACTGGCCCGAGGGCGGCAGCAGGCGCGTGGTGCGGAGGTCGCCCACCGTGGGCGAATAGGGCGCGAGCAGCGGCGCGAAAATGGCCACCAGGATCAGCGCGGCCACGATGCACAGGCCCAGCATGGCGAGCCGGTTGCGCATGAAGACGCGCCAGGCGCCATAGGCGCGGCCCCAGGCGGCCTGCCGGCGCGAGGCGGGGCGGTCCGACATGAGCCAATCGTGCAGGCTAGGCTTCGGCGTGACGGTGTGGATGGTCATCGGATGCGGGTGCGTGGGTCGAGCGTGCGGTAGAGCAGGTCCGACAGCAGGTTCAGGCCGATGAAGACCGAGCCGACGACGACGGTGCCACCCAGCACGGCGTTCATGTCGGCGTTCTGCAGCGAATTGGTGATGTACAGGCCGAGGCCCGGCCAGGCGAAGACGGTTTCCGTCAGCACCGAGCCCTCCAGCAGGCCGGCATACGACAGGGTGATCACCGTCACCAGCGGCACCATGGCATTGCGCAGCGCATGGCGCCAGATGATGCGGGCCTCCGACAGCCCTTTGGCACGGGCGGCCACCACGTATTCCTGCGAGAGTTCGTGCAGCATGAAGGAGCGCGTCATGCGGCTGATGTAGGCGAGCGAGAAGTAGCCCAGCAACGACGCCGGCAGGATCAGGTGCGACAGCACATTGGCGAAGGCATCCCACTGGCCGGCCATGGCCGCGTCGAGCAGCAGCAGGCCCGACACGTTGGCCAGCGTGTATTCATAGGTCACGTCCACCCGGCCCGGCCCGCCGACCCAGCCCAGCCTGGCATAGAACAGCACCAGGCCCATCAGCCCGAGCCAGAAGATCGGTACCGAATAGCCCACCAGCCCCATGACGCGCACGATCTGGTCGACCCACTTGCCCTGCCGCACGGCCGCCCACACGCCGAGCGGCACGCCGAGGCCCACGCCGATCAGAATGCCCAGCGTGGCGAGTTCGAGGGTGGCCGGGAAGGCGCGCCGGATGTCCTGCATCACCGGGTTGGAGCTCAGCACCGAAGTGCCGAAGTCGCCTCGCAGCACTTTCGTCAGGTAGATGTAGAACTGCTCGTAGAGCGGCTTGTTGAAGCCCAGCTCCTCGCGCACGCGGGCCACCAGCTCGCCGGAGGCGCGGTCGCCCACGATGGCCAGCACCGGGTCGATCGGCATCACGCGGCCGATGAAGAAGGTGACCGCCAGCAAACCCAGGTACGTCAGCACGATGACGACCAGGAAGCGGCCGGCGGCCTGCGTCGCCCGCAGGCGGCGCACGCCTTTCTGCCCGGGACCGGGGCTTTGGCTCGGAACGCTCAACTTCGGCTTCGCCCGTTACTTCTTGGTGACCAGGAACATGTAGTTCGTGTCGAAGGTCGGGCCGAGCTTGAAGCCGTCGACGTTGCTGCGCACCACCGCCACCTCGGTCTGCTGGAACAGCATGATGAAGGGACTGGTCTTGCGGAATTCGGCCTGCATGTCCTCGTACATCTTCTTGCGCTTGGCGGTGTCGCGCTCGAGCACGGCGGCGTCGGCCATCTTGTCGAGGGCCGGTGCGGTCCAGGCGTTGCGCCAGGCCAGCGGCTTGGCCTTGGCCTCGTCGCTGTTGTCGCTGTTCTGCACGAAGGTGGTGTTGGTGTGCGGGTCCCAATAGTCGGCGCCCCACTGGCCGATGTACATGTCGTGCGTGCGGGCACGGTACTTGGTCAGCACCTGTTTGCCGTCACCGGGGATGATCTCGATGTCGATGCCGGCGCGCTTGGCGGTCTGCTGGAACGACTCGGTGATGCCCTGCACCGGCTGGATGGTGCGCATGTCGATGGTGACCTTGAAGCCGTTGGGCAGCCCGGCCTTGGTCAGCAGCGCCTTGGCCTTGTCGACGTCGAGCTTGTAGGGCATCTCAGTGCTGGCGCCAAGCAGGCCCACCGGCATGAAGTTCTGGTCGATGATGCCGATGTTCTTGATCAGCGTGTCGCCGATGGCCGAGTAATCGACCAGCCACTTCAGCGCTTCACGCACTTCGGGCTTGGCGAGGTTGGGGTTCTTCTGGTTCAGGCTGATGTAGTAGACGGTGCCCTTGGGGGCCGAGGTGGTCTTGACGTCCTTGTTGCCGGCCATGGCGGCAATGTCTTGCGGCGCCAGGTTCCGCGCGATGTCGATGTCGCCCTTTTCCAGCAGCAGGCGCTGGGTGGCCGACTCCTTCACGTGGCGGTACAGCACGCGGGCCAGCTGCATCTTGGGGCCGTAGTAGTTGTCGTTGCGCTCCAGGGCGATGACTTCGTTGGCGCGCCATTCGCGCAGCTTCAGCGGACCGGAACCGGCGTAGTTGGTCTTGAGCCAGGCATAGGCCATGTCGCCGTCTTTCTCCTTCGTGAGCAGCAGCTTCTTGTCGACGATGGCGCCCACGTTGGCGGTGAGGCAGTTCAGCACGAAGGAGGGCGCGTAGGCCTTGTCGGTCTCCAATGTCAGCGTCTGCGGACCGGTGGCCTTGATCTTGTCCTTGACGGCGTCCTTGGTGAAGCCGAACTGCGTCAGGATGAAGGCAGGCGACTTGTCGAGCATGACCGCGCGCTGCAGCGAATACACCACGTCTTCAGCGGTGAGCGGGTTGCCCGAGGCGAACTTCAGGCCCGGCTTGAGTTCGAAGGTGAAGGTCTTGCCATCGGGCGAGATGGTCCACGACTTGGCCACGTCGCCCACCAGCTTGGAGGAGTCGGCCGGGTCGAGCCGCACCAGGCGGTCGTAGGTGTTGCCCATGATCTCGCCGGCCGACAACTCGAAGGCCTCCGCCGGGTCCATGGTGATGATGTCGTCGAAGCCGAAAGCCACCACCAGGGTGTCCTTCGGCGTGGCGGCGAGCGCCGAGCCGACGCCGGCGGCAAGGACGAGGGTGGAGGCCACCGCCGCGACAAGCACGCGACGGTTCAGCAAGGGGCTCAGGTAACGCATGGGAAGTTCCTTCAGTGGTAAAGCAATAAGCTAGCGCAGCTTACATAGCAAAGCCAAACGCAAGAACCATGCTAACCCGCATGAAGATTGATCTAATCGATCTGGGCGGTCATCTGCATGGGGCTTAGCTCGCCCAGCAAGGCGCTGTCGATCAGCGGGTAGGCCTCGTTGCCGGGCAACGCGTAATGCCACCATTCATGCGGCAGGTGCACGAAGCCGGCGTCTTCCATCAGCCTCATCAGCAGCAGCCGGTTGGCCTGCGCCACGGGGCCGACGGCGTTGCTGAAATGGTGCGACGCGTTGGTCATGTCGTCGAAGCCGGTGCCCATGTCGAGCTCCTGCCCGGTGGCGTCGACGAGCGTCAGGTCGACGGCCGTGCCGCGGGTGTGGTTCGAGCCGATGGCCGGGTCGGCCACGTAGGCCTGGTCGGGCGCGGTTTCCCAAAGCCTGATCTGCGCTTCTTGCGGCCGGAAGGCATCTAAAATCTTGAGGGTCAGCCCTTGGGCGCGCGCAGCTTGCGCCGCCCGACTCAGGCAGGCCTCGGCGTCGCGGTGCAGCAGGCAATGGGCGCGGTCATAGATCACCTGGCCGGCCACGTTGTCTGGCGTGGCATAGGCCAGGTGGACCAGCACCTGGTGGGTTTCGGGGGTGATGGCCACAAGCGGATGGGGAAGCGGATGGGGGAGCGGATAGGGCATGGGCGGGCGCTGCGAGGGGCTGGGGCGTGAAACCTGAGAGAGACCCGAGATTATCGGATGGGCGGCAAAACGACGCTGGCCGCATGGCATGGCGGTAAAATCGGCCGGCATCCCAAGGAGCGTTGCAGCGGCCGCATCGGCTGTCAGGCTTGGGGGCCTCCGCCCGGTCGGCACCTGTTGACCCGGCCCGCAGAACAACGACGCTCACCTGCCAAATCGTCGCCACAGGTGAGCCGCATGTTTGATAATTTCGTTCCTCCATTGAAGCTGTCCGGCCTGGAGCCCGTCTCCATCGGCGAGGGCGCGCTGTTCGTCAACATCGGCGAGCGCACCAACGTCACCGGCTCCAAGGCCTTCGCCCGCATGATCCTGAACGGCGACTTCGACCAGGCGCTGTCGGTGGCGCGCCAACAGGTGGAAAACGGCGCCCAGGTGATCGACATCAACATGGACGAGGCCATGCTCGACAGCAAGGCCGCCATGGTGCGCTTCCTGAACCTGATCGCCGGCGAGCCCGATATCGCGCGCGTGCCGATCATGGTCGATTCGTCCAAATGGGAGGTGATCGAGGCCGGGCTGCGCTGCATTCAGGGCAAGGGCATCGTCAACTCGATCTCCATGAAGGAGGGCATCGAGAAGTTCAAGCACGAGGCGCGGCTGGTGCGCCGCTACGGTGCGGCGGCGGTGGTCATGGCGTTCGACGAGAAGGGCCAGGCCGACACCTACCAGCGCAAGGTCGAGATCTGTGAGCGCGCCTACCGGGTGCTGGTCGATGAGATCGGTTTTCCGCCCGAGGACATCATCTTCGACCCGAACATCTTCGCCATTGCCACCGGCATCGACGAGCACAACAACTACGCGGTCGATTTCATCAACGCGACCCGCTGGATCAAGCAGAACCTGCCGGGCGCCAAGGTGTCGGGCGGCGTGTCCAATGTGTCCTTCAGCTTTCGCGGCAACGACCCGGTGCGCGAAGCGATCCACACCGTCTTTTTATACCACGCGATCCAGGCCGGCATGGACATGGGCATCGTCAACGCCGGCATGATGGGCGTGTACGACGAGCTGGAGCCG
>JAQGNA010000194.1 GCA_028292075.1 Rhodoferax sp.
GATAGCCCGTCGCCTGCAGGGCGCCGACCTGGCCCTTGTCGTCGCTGGAGACCGCCGTCACCGTGCCTTTGGAGGAGAGAAAAGAGGATTCGACGAAGGTTGGCGAGGGCAGCGGGCCGGCCGGGCCGGGGCCGGGTGCAGCGGGCGGCGTGGCGCCGGGCTGGGTGGGCTCTGCGGACGACACGGGGCTGGTTGGGGCTGTGGGCGTGGTGTTGGTCGGTGCAGATGGGGAGGGCGACGTCACAGGCTGAGCAGCCAGCACCGCAGGCGGCGGCGAAAAGCTGCCGGGGGCCGGTGTGGCTGGCCTGGCCACTGATGTGGCGGTCGTGCCGGAGTCGCTCCCGGCGGAAGCATCCGACGTAGCCGTGTCGGCCACCGGTCGGGCCAGCGCCTGGAGGTAGCTGCGAACTTCTTCGCCCGAGGTGCGTGTGGTCGAGGCGGGCAAGGCGGTGGCGGCGGTGGTGGCGTCCGCCACCTCGCCAGCGCCCGCACCCGCGGCCGCCGACGTGGAAGCCGGCACCACGACCGACACCAGCTTCGACAGCACCGGCCGCTCGGTGCGACTGGCCACGAAGGCCGACATGCCGCGCGAGACGTCGGCGCAGCCACCGTCGTTGCACACGGCGACCCGGCCGCCGATCACGCCGACCGTCAGGCCGTCCTTCAACACCGCGGTGTATTCGGTGCCGCGGATGCCGATCATGCCGGTGGGGGTTTGCAGCCGGTAGTTGTCGGGGCGGGCCTTGCCGATGAAGCCGCTCACGGTGCGCAGGCCACCCTTGACCAGGCTCATGTAGCCTTTTTCGTCGGTGCCGCCTTCGCTGGCCAGATGGTAGTCGTCGAGGCGCAGCGTGGTGTCCGGCTGCAACGCCATCATGCCGCCGTCCACCATGCGCAGTTGCACCCGGCCCTTGCCGGTTTCGATGGTGTCACCCGAGGTCAGCGTGAGCCCGAGCTTCGCAGGCCGGCGTTCGCCCTGTGCGCTGACGACCACCGCATCGGCCGAGGCGAAAGTCACCGTGGCCGACCGTGCAGCCTGCGCGCTCGCGCCCGGGGCTGTCAGCGCCAGCAACAGGGCGACGGCGGCATACGCGGCACAGGAGGCATACGGCGGAATCATCCTGTGCATGGCGGATCGCACGGTCGGTGTTCCTGCCAAGAATCTGGCGGAGCCGATGGCAACGGCGGAGGAATTGCGCGTCGTGGGTTCGATCATCATGTTGTTCTGGCCGGACCGAGCCGGCGAGGTTGAAGAGGGGCATGCCAGCGAAGGTGCGGCGGTCGGTGCGGGCATCACTTGAACTCGCGGCGCAGGCTCAGTTGCCAGACCGTGCGGCGGTAGTCGTACAGCACCACGTTCGAGGACGCCCGCTGGCGCGCGACCTGCGGCGTGATGCGCCAGCCTTCCGCCGGTGCGAAGCGCACGCCGACGGCCGCGTCGAACTGGCGGTCGCGCCGGCTGGCGTCGAAGAAGCCTTCGGTGCCGCCATAGTCGCGGCGCTCGTATTGCAGCGCGGCGAAGACGGTGGCCTGCGCGCCGAGGTTGGCTTCGGCCCCCAGGCGCATGCCGTTCGCGTGGTGGCCGTAGCTGTCGTAGCCTGCTTCGCGCGTCTTTTCGCGGGCGCGGTACACGCTGCCATAGGCTACCTGGCGCCCCTGGCTGAAGGCATGCGCATAGCCGGCGCCTAAAACGCTGCGGTCGGCGTCGCGGGTGGCGTCGGCGGCATAGGCGAGGCGGGTCCATTGCGTGAACACGCTCACCTGCGCGGCCGGCGACAGCGCGTACTGCCACTGCGCTGTGACCCCGGAGGCGCGCCGATAGCGGTGGTCGTCGATGTCGTAGGTGTTGGCTTGTGCCGCCACGGTGACCACGCCTGGCCCGCGTTGGTAAGCCAGGCCAAGGCTGGCGTCGAGCTGGCGGTTGTCCAGGCCATCGACATGGCGGTTGTGAAGTCCTCGGGCGTTGACCGCGGCCTGCAGTTCCCAGTTCGGTGCGAGCGGCAACTGCAATGCCATGCCACCAGCGGCCCCTGCGAAGCTGTCGCTGCGCTGGCGGTTCGCCGCATCGAGGTTGAAGACGATGCCGCCGAAAGCGGGCAACGCGAACTGGCCGGCCGCGGTGGCGCTGTTGACGTTGCTGTCATGCCCGGCGAACACTTCCGCATAGCTGCTGACCACCCGGCGCGCCGCCGGCGGGTCGGCCTGGCCAAGTGCGCCGAGCACGCGGTCGATGGAGGCTGCGGCCTCGGTCGGCATGGGCCCGGTGCGTGCCAGCTGCAACTGTTCGCGGGCGGCAGCGGGCTCGCCCGCCACCAGCAGGGCGCGTGCCAGTTCCGCGCGGGCCAGGTTGTCGGCCGGGTTCATGTCCACCACGCGTTCCAGGGCGAAGATCGCACGGGTGGGATGGCCCGCGTCCAGCGCGGCGATACCGAACACGTAGCTGAAGGCCGGGTCGCCGGCACGGGTGTCCTCTTGCGGGTCGAGCAGGGCATAGGCCTGCGCCGGTTGCTGCATGGCCAGCAGGCGCCTGGCCTGTGCCAGCAGATCGTCGCCCTGCGTGTTTTGCGCGATGGCGGGGAAGGCAAGCGCGCAGGCGAGCCATGCGGCCACGGCGTTCCTCCGATTGAAGGGAAAGCAGGTCATGGGCGGTATGCGGGCTGGCAAGGGCAGCGTGTGGCGGTGGTCGAAAGCAAACATGGCGACGATGTTCATGGCGCGTGACGGGCTGGGTTCGGACGAGGCGGTGGCCCTGAAAGAGGCCGAAATTGATGGTAGCGAGGAGGGTCCCGGTGGAGGTGCCGACGGTCGTTAGAAGCCTTTGGAGTGAGACATACGCCACACTTCGAACGGCTGCTTTGTGATCAATCTGCTACGCCAAACGGTCGAGTTGTGGTCATTCTGGAGCGTGTGATGTCACGTTATCGACCAAAACCGCGGTTGACTTGAATCCGCCCGCGGGCCGCCCGGCGCCACCGCTGCCCACCGCCACCCACCCGAAGGACGAACGCGCATGCGGCATGCGGCGTGGGACGTGCCGGTCAGCCCTGCCCGAGGAAGTAGCTTGGCGACTGTCCCATCGCGCCCTTGAACATGGCCGAGAAGGCGCTGTCGCTGGCATAGCCGCTGGCCGCCGCGACTTGGCCCACGGGCAGCCCGCGGGCCAGCATCGGCAGCGCATGGGCCAACACGGCCTGCTGGCGCCATCGCTGGTAGCTGGTGCCGAGTTCTTCCCGGAACAGGCGCGCCATGGTGCGCTCGCTCGCGCCCACGTCGGCGGCCCAGTCGGCCAGCGTGGCCCGTTCGCCTGGGGCGCGCAGCACGGCCTCGCATAGCGCGCGCAGCCGCTTGTCACCGGTCAGGGCGGGTGGCAGCGGCACGCCCAGGGCCTGGATGGCCGCATGGGTGATCTCGTCGATCAGGAGCCGCGTGAGCAGCGACTCGCGCTCGGCGGCGATGCCGGGGGCGTCGAGTGCCTGGATCAGCTCGCGCAGCAGGCTCGACACCATGATGACGCGGCTGCCGCGCCATCCGCTGGGCGTGGCGGTCGGGTCCAGATAGAGGGTGCGCAGCTCCGCGCGTTCGAGCACGTGGATGGCGTGCAGCGCGCCAGGCGCGATCCACACGGCCCGCGACGGCGGCACCATGTAGTTGACCTCTTCTTCTTCACCTTCCTCGGTGACGGGCGTCGGTGGCAATTTCTCGATGGCGCCGGCCGCGCCTGGTTCTGTCTGTGCGGCGGACCGCCCGGCCACGCTTACCTGCACCATGCCCGTGGCGCAATAGGCCAGCTGCGCCCAGCCATGGCGATGCGGCTCGAAATGGCTGTCGGTCGGCAAGGTTCGGGCCCGCACGCGGACTGGCCTGGCCGGGCTGGGCATGAACGGATCGGTGTCCCCCACCGGCAGGTAGTGGCGGCTCGGAGCCGGCCGGCGAAGCGCTGGCGCATGGGTCATGTCGACGGCGTGTCTGGCAGGCGCCCGGGCGGATGGCAAAGCTCCGCGCGACGGAAAGCGGTTCGGCGAACCGGCGGCGTTGTCCGGAATCCGCTAGAGCCTGTCGTTTTGTCGCATTCCGGAAACATGGTGCCAATACTACGATACCGACATGCAATCCACAACAACAGCGACCCCCCGTGATCTGGGCCCCGCCACCAGCCTTCGACAGGATGCGGGCGTCATCGGCCTGGTCGGCCTGGCCCACATGATCAGCCACTTCAGCCAGCTTCTGCTGGCGCCGCTTTTCCCGTGGCTGAAGGAGGAGTTCGGCGCCAGCTACGCGGAGCTCGGGTTTCTGATGACGGTGTTCTTCGCGGTGTCTTGCGCGGTGCAGATGCTGGCCGGCTTCGTGGTCGACCGCTTCGGGCCGCGGCCGATCCTGTTCGGTGGCCTGGCCACGCTCGGGCTGGCGGCATTCGGCTTCTCTGCCAGCACCAGCTACTGGATGCTGGCCGGCGTGTCGGTGCTGGCGGGCATTGGCAACGGCGTGTTCCATCCGGTCGACTACACCCTGCTCAACCGCAAGGTCAGCGGCCCGCGTTTAGGCCATGCCTACAGCGTGCACGGCATCACCGGCAGCCTGGGCTGGGCATTGGCGCCTGTGATGCTGGTGCCGATCGCCATCGCGTTCTCGTGGCGGACGGCGCTGGTGTCGGCCGGCACGCTGGCCTTTGCCGTGCTGGCGGTGCTGTGGTTCCACCGCGAGAAGCTGAGCCTGCCGGCCGCAGCC
>JAQGNA010000227.1 GCA_028292075.1 Rhodoferax sp.
CGCCGCCTGATCCAGGGCGTGGCCTCGGCCGTCGCGCTGCCGGCGCTGTCCGGTTGGGCGCAGACGCCCCGCGTGCTGCGCGTCGGCAACCAGAAGGGCGCGCGCACGCTGCTCAGGGGTCGGGGCACGCTCGAGAAGCGGCTGGCGCCGTTGGGCGTGTCTGTGACCTGGACCGAATTCAACGCCGGGCCGGTGCAGCTCGAGGCGCTGAACGTCGGCGCCATCGACTTCGGTGACGTTGGCGAGGCGCCGCCGATCTTTGCCCAGGCCGCCGGCGCGCCGCTGGCCTATGTCGCCGCCACCGTGCCACGCCCGTCGGCCGAAGCCGTTTTGGTGCACAAGGATTCCGCCATCAAGACGGTGGCCGACCTCAAGGGCAAGAAGGTCGTCCTGAACAAGGGCTCGAATGTCCATTACTTCATCGTCAAGCTGGTCGAGCAGGCGGGCCTGAAGTACGCCGACCTGAACCTGGTGTTCCTGTCGCCGCCCGACGCGCGTGCCGCGTTCGAAAAGGGATCGGTCGATGCCTGGGTGATCTGGGACCCGTTCCTCGCCGCCGCCGAGCAAACGCTGGGCGCGCGCATCCTGGCCGATGGCACCGGTGTGGTGGGCAACCGCGGCTACTACTTCTCGTCTCTGAATTACGTGGCCAAGAACCAGGACGTGCTCAGTGCGGTGATCGAAGAAATCAACAAGCTCGACCAGTGGGCCGTGGCCAACAAGAGCGCCTATGCCGGCGAGCTGGCCACGCTGTGGGGTCTGCCGAAATCGGTGGTCGATGTGTCGGTGGGCCGTGCGGCCTACGGCACCGGCCCGATCACCAAGGCCATCCTGGCCGAGCAGCAAAAGATCGCCGACACCTTCTTCGCGTTGAAGCTGATCCCCAAGGCGATCCAGGTCAGCGACGCGGCCTAGCCCTCCACTCGACGCATCACGCCATGAACCGCCCGCCACCGTCTGTCTCCCTCTGCGCGCAGCAGGTATTGCATTGCACGGCGTTGGCCTGGTCCATCGCGCCGCGCACCGCCCAGGCCGCGGCCCGCGCGGCGCCCCATGGTTACGTGCCGGTGCGCGCGCGGCGCCGGCAAAGCAAGCTTGGCATGGCGGGCGCGCGTGCGCTGTCCGCCATTGGTTTTCAGTTCGCCTGGTAAGAAAGAAAAACATGCAGATCTTCTGGTTCCTCCCCACCCACGGCGACAGCCGCTACCTCGGCACCAGCGAAGGCGCGCGCGAGGTCAGCCTCGACTACCTGAAGCAGGTGGCCAGCGCCGCCGACAGCCAGGGCTATGACGGCGTGCTCATTCCCACCGGCCGCTCCTGCGAAGACCCCTGGGTGATCGCCTCCAGCCTGATCGCCGCGACGAAAGATCTGAAGTTCCTGGTCGCCGTGCGCCCGGGCCTGCACCAGCCGGCCCTGGCCGCACGCATGGCCGCCACCTTCGACCGCCTCTCCGGCGGCAGGCTGCTGGTCAACCTCGTCACCGGCGGCGACCAGTCGGAGCTGGAAGGCGACGGCGTATTCCTCGACCATGCCTCGCGCTACGAACAGTCGGCCGAATTCATCCGCATCTGGCGTGAAGTGTTGGCCCGCAGCCACGACGGAGAGGCTTTCGATTTCGACGGCAAGCACCTGCAGGTCAAGGGCGCGAAGCTGCTCTACCCGCCGCTGCAGAAGCCGTATCCGCCGGTGTATTTCGGCGGCTCGTCGGAGGCCGCGCACGACCTCGCCGCGGAGCAGGTCGACACCTACCTCACCTGGGGCGAGCCGCCCGCCGAAGTGGCGAAGAAAGTGGCCGACGTGCGCGAACGCGCCAAGCGGCACGGCCGCACGGTGAACTTTGGCATCCGCCTGCACGTCATCGTGCGCGAGACCGATACCGAAGCCTGGCAGGCCGCCGAAAACCTCATCAGCCGGCTCGACGACGAAACAGTGAACCGCGCCCAGACGGCCCTGGCGAAGATGGATTCCGAAGGCCAGCGCCGCATGGCCGCGCTGCATGCCAAGGGTAGCAAGCGCACCCGCGCCGAGCTCGAGATCAGTCCCAACCTGTGGGCCGGCGTGGGCCTGGTGCGCGGCGGGGCCGGCACGGCGCTGGTGGGCGACCCGCAGACCGTGGCGGCGCGCATCGAGGAATACGCCGCGCTGGGGCTCGACACCTTCGTGCTGTCCGGCTATCCGCATCTGGAAGAAGCCTACCGCTTCGCCGAACTCGTCTTTCCGCTGCTGCCGCGCAAGCTGCGGGCCAAGCTGAGCGGGCGTTCGTTGAACGGCCCGTTCGGCGAAGTGGTGGGCAACCATTTCGCGCCGCCGGCCCAGCCGCTGCGCGTGTCGCAAAGCTGATCGGGGAACGCCATGCATGCGAGCTTGCGTGAACTTCAGGTGACGCCGATGCCCGATACCGTGGAGGCGCCCGGTGACGGCTTCCTGAGGCAGCCTGCCCATGGCCGCTTCGCCGATTCGCCGGCCGGCCTGTTTCTCGCTGGCGTCGGCCGGCGGCTCCTGCCCTGGGCCTTGCCCGTGGCGCTGATCGCCGCATGGCAGATCGCGTCGAGCCTGGGCTGGCTGTCGTCCCGCGTGCTGCCGGCGCCGCTGGCCGTGCTGCAGGCCGCCTGGACGCTGGCCGCCTCTGGCGAGCTGTGGCAACACGTGAAGGTGAGCGCCGGCCGTGCGCTGGCGGGCCTGGCCATCGGTGGCAGTCTGGGCCTGCTGCTGGGCCTGTTGACCGGCTCGGTGCGGCTGGCCGAGACGCTGCTCGATTCCACCGTGCAGATGGTGCGCAACATCCCGGCGCTCGCGCTGATCCCGCTCGTCATTCTGTGGTTCGGCATCGACGAGAGCGCCAAGCTGTTTTTGATCGCCGTGTCGGTGTTCTTCCCGCTGTACATCAACACCTTTCACGGCATCCGCAACGTGGACCCGGGGCTGGTGGAAATGGGCCGCACCTACGGCCTCGGTCGATGGGCGCTGTACCGCCAGGTGATCCTGCCCGGCGCGCTGCCGTCGATCCTGGTCGGCCTGCGCTTTTCGCTCGGGCTCATGTGGGTGGTGTTGATCGTGGCCGAGACGATTTCGGCCCAGTCCGGCATTGGCTACATGACCATGAACGCCCGCGAGTTCCTGCAGACCGACGTGGTGCTGGTCGGCATCCTCTTGTACGCGCTGCTGGGCAAGCTGGCCGACGTTTTCGCCCGCGGGCTGGAACGGCATTACCTGCGCTGGCACCCCGGCTACCAGCAGGGAGCGGCCTGATGCGGGCCCGGCATTCGACGACCTTCGACGCCACCGATCCAACCGAGGCTTACCTTTCCATGGACCCATCCCATCCCGCGCGCGGTGTCGGCCTGAGCGTGAGCCGCGTGGCCAAGCGCTACGGCCAGCGCACCGTGCTGCACGACACCGAACTCGCCATCGCGCCGGGCGAATTCGTTGCCATCGTCGGGCGCAGCGGCTGCGGCAAGAGCACGCTGCTGCGGTTGGTGGCCGGGCTCGAGCCGGTCAGCGAGGGACAGCTGGCGGTGGACGGCCGAACGGTCGACGGCCTGCATGCCGACACCCGCATCATGTTTCAGGAAGCGCGCCTGCTGCCCTGGCGCAGCGTGCTCGACAACGTCGCCCTGGGCCTCGCGGATGCCGAGCGTGAACGCGCCAGCGCCGTGCTGAACCAGGTCGGCCTGGCCGAGCGCTTCGGGGATTGGCCGGCGCGCCTGTCGGGCGGCCAGCGCCAGCGTGTGGCCCTGGCGCGTGCACTGGTGCACAACCCGCGCCTGTTGCTGCTCGACGAACCGCTGGGTGCGCTCGACGCGCTGACCCGCATCGAGATGCACCAGCTGATCGAAGGTCTGTGGCAGCGCAACGGCTTCACCGCGCTGCTGGTCACGCACGACGTGCAGGAGGCGGTGGCCCTGGCCGACCGCGTGATCCTGATCGAGGACGGACGCATCGCACTCGACGAGCGCGTCGACCTGCCGCGGCCGCGCGAGCGGGGCAGTGCGGCGTTTGCGGCGCTCGAGGCTCGCATTCTGGCGCGGGTGCTGCGGCAGCCCGCAAGCGAGGCTGCGCCCTGGCCGTCGCAGGGTGGGGGCGAGGGCGGCGAGCCAGCCTGGCCCGGCCCTGCGGCCCACGGACTGCGCTGGGCCATCTGATTTTTTCAACTGTTTCCTGTCAGCGTTTTCTGTTCGTCTTTCAACCCAAAGGAGTTTTCCATGTCCATTCAAGCCATCAACGTACGCAACCAGTTCAAGGGCAAAGTGAAGGAGATCGTCCGCGGCGACGTGGTCTCCGAAGTCGATGTCGAGACGCCTTGGGGCATCGTCACCTCGGTGATCACCACACGCTCTGTCAACGACCTCGGACTCGTGGTCGGCAGCGAGGTCGTGGCCCTGGTCAAATCGACCGAGGTGTCGATCGCCAAGCTGTAGCAGGGCAGGCGGGCACGAGCCCGCCGGCGCATGCTGCTTTGGGGTTCTAATGGGCGCTATGCAAGGCGTCCGTTCATGAACCTGTTCTCTTCGCTTCGGAGTTGGCGTGCCAAGGTTCGCCGCTCGCTGGCCCACCGCGGCCTCTGGGGCACGCTGGCCTATGGCCCTGCATTCGCCGGCCATGTGTTGTCGCGCCTGCGCCCCGGGCATCGCCGCTGGCAGGCCGAGGCGGCTCGCATCCAGCAGGCGTTCGACCAGGCGCATCAGGTCGACACCGCCGGCATCACCCAGCTCACCGAGCTCGATGTGGTGGGCCAGCACCGCGACCTCGGTCATTACTACCACGGCACCGATCCGGCGGTCTTCGAGCGCATGATGCAGGCGCTGCCCATCGATCACTCGGCATTCACGTTCATCGACTTCGGTTCGGGCAAGGGCAAGGCGCTGCTGCTGGCATCGCTTTGGCCGTTCAGGCGCATCGTCGGGGTTGAGTTCGCACAGGGGCTGCATGAGGTGGCCGTGTCCAACCTCCAGCGTTTCGTGCATGCCGGCCAGCGCTGCCGCCACTTGGTCTCGCTGCATCTGGATGCAACCGAATTCGACTGTCCCCCCACGCCGCTCGTGGTGTATTTCTACAACCCGTTCAGCGAGGTGGTGCTCTCGGCGATACTGAAAAAACTGCAGGTCTCGCTGGCCACGGAGCCGCGCGAGGTCTGGGTCTGCTACTGCCATCCCTATGCCCATGGCCCGCTCGACGCGGCGCCGTTTCTGGGGCTGGCGGCGGCGACCTCGCAGTACCGCATCTATCGCACCCAGCCGCATCAACCCTGAGCCTGCCGCCCCTGGCGGGCTTTCGCCGCAGAAGGAAACCTCGCCGTGGCCGTCTTCGAAGTCAACGCCATCGTTCATTCGCTGGGCCGGATCCGCCAGGACTGGCGTGAGGCGCAACGCCGCTCACGCGAGCCTGGCGGCCGCGAATTTCCCTCCCGCGATGCCATGGCCGGCGTGGTCGAATCGCTCAAGGGCGCGCTGTTTCCCATGCGCCTCGGCCCCACCGACCTGCGCCACGAGAGCGAGGATTTCTACGTCGGCCACACGCTGGACTCGGCGCTGCATGCGCTGCTCGCCCAGGTGCGGCTCGAGTTGAAGTACGACACCCGCCTGCACCCCCGTCCCGATGCCGAGATCGAGGTCCAGGCCGAGCAGGCGGTCCGTGCCTTCGCCGCCGCCTTGCCCCCCATCCGCATGTTGCTCGACAGCGATGTGATGGCCGCCTACCAGGGCGACCCGGCCGCGCGCAGCGTGGACGAAGTGCTGCTGTGCTACCCCGGCGTGCTGGCCATGATTCACCACCGCCTGGCCCATCAGCTCTACCGGCTCGGCCTGCCGCTGCTGGCGCGCATCGCTGCCGAACTGGCGCATTCACAAACCGGCATCGACATCCATCCCGGCGCGCAGATAGGCGCGAGTTTCTTCATCGACCACGGCACGGGGGTGGTGATCGGGGAGACCGCCGTCATCGGCGAGCGCGTGCGGCTGTACCAGGCGGTGACGCTCGGCGCCAAGCGCTTCCCGGTGGACGCCCAAGGCAACCTGGAGAAAGGTTTGCCGCGCCATCCAGTGGTGGAAGATGATGTGGTCATCTACGCTGGCGCGACCGTCCTCGGCCGCGTCACGCTGGGCCGTGGCGCCATGATCGGCGGCAACGTCTGGTTAACCCACGACGTGCCGCCGGGCGGCCATGTGACCCAGGCCGATTCGCGGCACGACAGCCTGCCGGGCGGCTGATTCGGAGGTTCTGCGATGGTGGCGCCGGGTTCGGCCGGCAGGGGCGCGGCATGAGCGCAGGCATCACAGCACCGGCGAGAACAGCCGCGCCGTCGCATCGCCCAGCCGTCTCAGGAACGGTAGCCGACGCATGGCCGCCACCGCTTTGGCCTCTTGCAGGTCGGCGTCGAACTGCCGGGCCAGCGGCTGGGCCAGCGCCGGCCCATAGACCACGGCGCAGACCTCGAAGTTGAGGCGGAAGCTGCGGTTGTCGAAGTTGGCGGTGCCGATGAAGGCGCAGTTGTCGTCGATCACCATGGTCTTGGAATGCAGCATGCCGGCGCGGTACTCCCAGACCTTCACGCCCGCGGCAATCAGCTCGTCGAAATAAGACCGCGCGGCGGCGCTCACGATGGCGGAGTCACTGCGGCGCGGCACCAGCACCCGCACGTCGAGCCCGCGCAGCGCCGCACTCGTCAGGGCCATCAGGCCAGGCTCACCGGGCACGAAGTACGGCGTGGTGAGCCAGACCCGGCTGGTCGCCGCATTGATGGCCGCCACATGCATGCGGTGAATGCCTTCGAACGGGCTGTCGGGGCCGGAGGTGACGATCTGCACGGGGTGCTTGCCCGGTCGCATTTCGGGCAGCAGCAGCGGGCTCTCGGCCGCCAACCCGCGAGGCCGTACGCCGGTGGCATAAACCCAGTCTTCCATGAAGGTCATCTGCAACAGCCGCACCGCGCCGCCGGCAATGCGCAGGTGCACGTCGTGGTAGGCGTCGGGGCGGGTGCGCGGGTCTTCCTCGTCGGTGATGTTGATGCCGCCGGTGAAGCCGATGCTGCCGTCGCAGACGACGATCTTGCGGTGCGTGCGGAAATTGATCACCGGCCGCAGCCGGCGGCCGAAGTGCGAGGCATGGAACAGCGCGACCTCGGCGCCCGCGGCCCGCAGTGGGTCGAGAAAACGCCGGCCCAGCCGTTTTGAGCCCATGGCGTCGACCAGCAGGCGAACGCGCACACCCTGTTGCGCCTTGTCGATCAGCAGGTCGCGCAGCGCCGTGCCGATGCGGTCGGGCTCGAAGATGTAGTACTCGAGGTGAACATGGTGGCGCGCATTGCGGATGGCCTCGAAGATCGCGTCGAAGGCGCTGGCACCGCCGACCAGCAGGTCAACCTCGTCCGCGGTGGAAATCGGCAGGTCGCAGCTGGCGAACCCCAGCTGCGCCAGCTGCCGAAGGGTTTGCGGCGCGTCGGCCGCCGTGACGCGCAGGCGCGAAAAATCGGCCTCGCCGTACAACGCCGCCTGGGCGCGCAGCCGGCGCAGGCGTTGCTTGCGCAGGCGCTGCGGTCCGAGGAAGTAATAGACCACAAAGCCGGCGAACGGCAGCAGCGCCATCGACAGGATCCAGCCGAGCGTGGACACCGGCGCGCGCTTCTGCAGGATGATCCACACCGCCAGCACGGCGATGTAGGCGCTCCAGGTGAGCGACAGCGTCGTCACCAGGGCATCGTGCCCGCCGGGGAACCAGCGCGTCGCCCGCTCGAAGATGTCGGCCAGCCAGAGCAGCGGATGCAGGTCGGTGATCATGGCCAGCCGCTCAAAACACCGACAGCCCGGTACGGGCCGTGAACAGCTCGAGCGCCTTCATGCCGAGCAATGAATTGCCGGTGGTGTCGAGCGCTGGCGACCAGACACACAGGCTCAGGTGGTCTGGCACCACCGCCACGATGCCGCCGCCCACACCGCTCTTGCAGGGCAGGCCGATGCGGAACGCAAATTCACCGGCCGCGTCGTAGGTGCCGCAGGTCAGCATCAGCGCATTCACGCGGCGCGTCTGGCGTTCGGTCAGCAGATGATGACCGCTGTAAGGGTGAACGCCATCGCGGCAGAGGTAGCCGGTGGCGCGGGCCAGCTGCAGGCAGTTCATGCGCACCGCGCAGTGGTGGAAGTACACGTCGAGCACGCGGTCGACGTCGTTGTCGAGCTTGCCGAAGCTCTTCATGAAGTTGGCCAGCGCGACGTTCCGAAAACCGCTGGCGGCCTCGGAGGCGGCCACTTCCTCGTCGAAGATCACCGGCTCGCCGCACAGGCTCGAGAGCAGCGTGCGCATCTCGGTCTTGGCGTCGCCGTGGCTCACCAGCCGGTCGGTCACGGCGATGGCCCCCGCGTTGATGAACGGATTGCGCGGCGTGCCCTTCTCGGCTTCCAGCTGCACCAGCGAGTTGAAGGGGTTGCCCGAAGGCTCGCGGCCGATGCGTTCCCAGAGCCTGTCGCCCATGACGCGCATGCCCATGGTCAGGGTGAACAGCTTCGAGATGCTCTGCACCGAAAACCCGACATGGCTGTCGCCGGCCGATGCCTCCCGGCCTTCGCAGGTGCGCAAGGCGATGCCGAACTGCGCTGCCGGCACACGGGCCAGCGCGGGGATGTAGTCGGCCACATGGCCGGCCAGTCCCAGTTCGGGGCGAAGCGTGTCGACGATGCCGTCGAGGATGGGTTGAAAGTTCATGGCGGCATTGTCGGGCAGGCGCGTTGGTGGACGTTCGCCCGGCGGGCACAAGCCGCGCCGACCAGGGTGGGGTCTTGGCTTATCCCTTAAAGTGCGCGGGTGACCTACCTCATCGAACTCATCGGCCAGTACGGCATTTTCCTGGTCTTCGCGTGGGTGTTGCTCGAGCAGGCCGGCATACCGGTGCCGGCCTATCCGGTGCTGCTGGTGGCGGGCTCGCTCGGGGCGACGGGGCAGCTGTCGATGCCGCTGCTGCTGGTCACGGCCGTGCTCGCCTGCCTCATTGCGGACAGCGGCTGGTACCTGGCGGGCAGCCGCTTCGGCGGGCGGGTGCTGCGGCTGATCTGCCGGCTGTCGTTGACCCCGGACAGCTGCGTGAGCCAGACCGAATCCGTGTTCGACCGCTGGGGTCCTCGGTCGTTGATCGTGGCCAAGTTCGTGCCGGGTTTTGCTTCGGTGGCCACGGCCATGGCCGGTGCGACCCATGTGCCGCGGGGCGCGTTCCTGGCCTACGACGCGGTTGGCGCGACGCTCTGGGCCGGCCTTGGCCTGGCGCTGGGCTGGCTGTTTGCACCGGCGGTGGAGACGATGCTGCTCACGCTGCAGGCCCTGGGCCGCTGGGGCCTGATGCTGCTGGCGGGTGCGGTCGCGCTCTACATCGCCAGAAAGGCATGGAACCGGCTTAATTTTCGCCATCGGCTGCGGATGCGCCGCCTCTCCGTGCCCGAGCTTTCGACCCTGCAGCAGCAGGGCCAGCCGCTCGTGCTGGTGGACGTCCGGCCGCGCAAGCTGTGGGAGCGCGAACGCATTCCCGGCGCTGTGTCGTTCGTGGCCGGCGAATGGCCCGCGGCTGCCGAGCATCCGCACCGCGACGCGACCATCGTCGTGTATTGCGACTGCCCGGCCGAAGCCTCGGCCGTGGTGGTCACCCGGGTGTTGCGAGAGAAGGGATTTCGCGACGTGCATCCCTTGGGCGGCGGCCTGGAGGCCTGGCGCCAGGCCGGTTACCGGGTCGAACCGGTGGCGGCATCGGAGCCCGGGAGTGCGGCACCACGCGCAATGGATGCGCCGAACCAGGCCCGCGCCTGACGCATTGCTTCATCCTTGGGTCTTGCCGATCTCGCTGGACGTATCGACAAGGTCATCCGCCGTTGACCACCGCGGCAGCCTGCTCAGCGCAGCGCGTCGATGCGCGCGTCGAGCCCGGCCTGGCGGCGCAGTTCGCCGTACCAGTTGGCATAGCCCGCGTCGCTCGGATGCAGGTGGTCGCTGGCGTTCATGCGTTCAGGGTCCTGCGCGAACGGATCGTCTTGCCGCTCGCGGTAAAGGTTCACGTAGACAGCGCCCTGCTGCTGTGCGATCTCGCGGGCCATGGCGTGCAGCGTCCGGGCGCGCCGGGTCATGAGCCAGGACGCCGGCGGGTAGAAGAAGGGCGCGTTGCCGACGTTGCCCGATGGCATCAGGACCACCGTTCCCGCACGCGCCTTGGCCCGGCGCAGCGCCAGCGCCATGTGCTCCCGCCAGGGCTCCTGCCGCGTGAAGCGCAGCACGTCGTTGGCGCCTCCCATGATGAGCACCAGGTCGTAGCGTTCGCTGCCTTCGAGCTGCCGGGCG
>JAQGNA010000285.1 GCA_028292075.1 Rhodoferax sp.
AATTCCTGCAACCGATTTGTATGCAAACATTTCATGACCACCGCGGTCGAAAGTTGATGATCGTTGCAATTAACAGACGGATGGGATCCGTCAACTGCTCAACTTTCGTACATTTTGATGAGATACAAATCGCAACAACTCATCACTAACCTGATCCGGCGCAACTTCAGCCATCGGAAACAACACGAAAGCCCGTGCCGCCATGCGGGGATGCGGAATCGTGAGTCGTGGGCTGTGAACGGTTGCGTCCCCGTAAGTCAGGATGTCGAGGTCAAGCGTGCGGGGCGCATTGAGGTAAGGACGCTCCCGGCCGGCGGCTTGTTCGATCGCTTGCAGCGCCGTCAACAGCGCAGGGGCGGACAGCAAGGTCGACACCTCGACCACGGCGTTCACGTAGTCAGGCCCTGAGGAGTCAACCGGCGCGCTAAGGTAGAGCGAGGACCTTGCCGTCACGGCGGTGTCCGGCAAGGCGGCAATGGCTTCCATGGCCAGCCGCACGGCGCTGGCCGCGTCGCCGAGGTTGGCGCCCAGGCCGATGTAGGCGGTGACAAGAGGTCTGCGCGGTACACGGCCAGCGGTCATGGCCGCCGATAACGAGGTCATAGGTGTGGAGGATCTTTGCACGCAAACAACAGCCGGCAGGCCCCGGACGCCGGCCAAGAGCTCAGGGGCTCAGGCGCTTCGGGCGGCAGCCATGACGCTCAGGCGCCCTGGTCGGGCGAAGAAGAGGCGTCGGACCGACCGGCACCTGGCTTGCGCCGCCGGCGCCGCTTGCGCGGTGCGCCGTCGCCCGCCACGCCAGTGGCACCATCCTCGCTGTGTTCGGTCGACGGAGCTGCTTCGCTGTCGCCGCCCATCGGCTGCACCTCGGGCTCGCGACCCGCCTCTGCGGACTCGCTCGCACCGCCCGTTTTTGTCGGCCTTGCCGACTTTGTCTCGCCCACCGCCCGCCGGGGTGCCCGTGCCGGGGCGTCGCCCTTTGCGTCGGCCGGCTGGCGAACCACGCGCACGCGTTGGCGTTGACCCTGCTCTTCACGGGCCTGCTCCAGCAGATCGTCGCGCTGCTGGTCGTCGCCCACGCTGAATTCTTGCCACCATTCAGCCAGACCTTCGTCGATCTCGCCGGTGTCGGCCCGCAGCCGCATGAAGTCGAAGGCGGCGCGGAAGCGAGGCTGGTCGATGAGGCTGTAGGGCGTGCTGCCGGTCCGCTTCTCGAACCGCGGCTGCATCAGCCAGGTCTCGCGCATGTCGCCAGCCAGCTTGCCACGGCCTGACACGTCGCCGATGCGGGCGTTGAAGACGTCCTCGATCGCGTCCTGCAATGCGGAGAACGAAGGCTGGCGCTGGGCCTGCCGCTTGGCCCAGCCTTCGCGCACGTCGGCCCACAGCACGCAGGCAAGCAGGAAGCTCGGTGCGACTGGCTTGCCTTCGCCGACCCGCCGGTCGGTGTCTTGCAACGCCGCCCGTACGAATGGCTGTTCGGCGCGCTCCACCACCACGTCGAGCAGCGGGTAGATGCCGGTCGCCATGCCGAGCGCCTTGAGCTGCTCGATGGTGGCGATGGAATGGCCGGTTTGCAGCAGCTTGAGCATTTCGTCGAACAGGCGGCTCTGCGGAACGTCGGCCAGCAGCTTCTGCGAGTTCACCAGCGGCGCCGCTGTCTTGGGTTCGATCTTGAACCCCAGCGCACCCAGTTTGGCGGCGAACCGCACGGCGCGGATGATGCGCACAGGGTCTTCGCGGTAGCGCGTGGCCGGGTCGCCGATCATGCGGATCACCCGGTTCTGGCTGTCCTTGATACCGCCGTGGTAGTCGACCACGATCTGGCTTTTCGGGTCGTAGTACATCGCGTTGATCGTGAAGTCGCGGCGTGCGGCGTCTTCGTCCTGCGGCCCCCAGACGTTGTCGCGCAGCACGCGGCCCGACGCGTCCACGGCGTGCTTCATGTTGGCCAGCTCGCTTTTGCTGGTGCGCTCGTTGCCGGCCACCTGCTCGGCCGCGGCGTTGTCCATGTGCGCCCGGAAGGTGGACACCTCGATGACTTCATGCTCCCGCCCGCGGCCATAGACCACGTGCACGATGCGAAACCGCCGTCCGATGATGAAGGCGCGCCGAAACAGGCCCTTGACCTGTTCCGGCGTGGCGTTGGTGGCCACGTCGAAATCCTTGGGCCGCAGGCCAACCAACAGGTCGCGCACCGCACCACCCACGATGTAGGCCTCGAAACCGGCCGCTTGCAACGTGCTGACGACATTGAGCGCCCGCTCGTCCACCAGCTTCGGATCGATGCCATGGGCTTCGGCCGTGACTTCGGCGCGCTTGCCGAGCTTGTTGGTCTGCTTCGGGCTGGCCGAGGGCGACGCCGGCTTCTTGCCGAGCAACTTGTCGATGAAATTTTTGATCATGTCTGTTTTTGGAACAAGTCGAGTATGGGCCATCCGCGCGCAGTGGCGATGGCGCGCAACCGGTCGTCCGGATTGGTGGCGACGGGATGGTCGACCTTTTCCATCAGCGCGATATCGTTGACGGAGTCGGTGTAGAAGGTGATGTCGGCGTCCGCCCAGTCGAGCCCACGTGCCGCGAGCCACTCGGCCACCCGCGTGACCTTGCCCTCGCGCGCCGATGGTACGCCCTTGATCGCGCCGGTCAGCCAACCGGCCTCGCCCGGCTCTCGCTCGAGCTCCACGGCGATGAGTTGGTCTACTCCCAATTCGGCAGCAATCGGACGCGTCACGAATTCGTTGGTGGCGGTGACGATCACCACCTCTTCGCCAGCGGCCTGGTGTCTTTGCACCAGGGCCCGGGCCTGCGGCGTGATGGCTGGCCGAACCACGCGCTGCATGAAGTCGGCATGGGCGACGGCGGCCTTGGCAGACCCCTGTTTGCGCACAGCGTCCACCGCAAAACGCACGTAGTCGTGGATGTCGAGCGTGCCGGCCTTGTATTGCTCGTAGAAGATGTCGTTCTGCTTCTTGAACGCGACCGGGTCGGTCCAGCCGATCTCGGTGGTGAACACGCCCCAGGTGTAGTCGGAATCGACGGCCAGCAGGGTGTGGTCCAGGTCGAACAGGGTGAGCTTCATCATGGGCAAGCGTTGATGGTCGTCAAAGTGACTCCAGCATGGATTTGATCAAGGGGATGGTGACGCCGCGCTGGGTTTGCAGCGCATAGCGGTCGAGGTGATCGAGCAGTTGCATCAGGCTGCCGAGGTCGCGGCTGAAGCGGCTGAGCATGAAGTCCATCACCTCGTCGCTCAGGAAGACGCCGCGGGCATCGGCCTGCTGGCGCAGCACGGCCCGGCGCTCCGCCTCGCTCAGCGCCTGCAGCGCGAACACATGGCCCCAGCCCAGCCGCGTGCGGAGGTCGTCACGCAGCGGCAGGTCGGCTGGCGGCAACTCTCCGGCGCCAAGCACCCAGCGGTGCCAGGTCTGCGCGTTCACGAACCAATTGAAGGCTGCGTGCTGCTGCTCGGAGTTGTACAGGTGCACCTCGTCCAGCAACACCGCGGCCCAGCCCTCGTTGAACTCGGGCGGCTCCAGTACGCTGGCATCGAGCCAGCCCACCACCCCACCTTGCTCGCGCAAAGCCTCGCGCACCGCCTTCAGAAGGTGCGTCTTGCCGCTGCCGCCTGGCCCCCAAAGATAGGTGGGAACCGGGGATCGGGTGC
>JAQGNA010000585.1 GCA_028292075.1 Rhodoferax sp.
CGCGAATCGGCGGCTCCGTGGCAGGGAATGTCCCTGCCCCCTTGCATCAAACCAGGCCGTCCGCCTTGAACATCGCCTTGATGCCCCACACCGCCTGGCGGATGCGCGCCTCGTTCTCGATCAGCGCGAACCGCACGTGATCGTCGCCGTGGTCGCCGAAGCCGATGCCGGGCGACACGCAGACCTTGGCCTTCTCCAGCAGCTGCTTGGCGAATTCGAGGGACCCCAGTGCGCGGTAGGCCTCGGGGATCCGGGCCCAGATGTACATCGAGGCCTTGGGGTTGTCCACCGCCCAGCCCGCCTCGATCAGCCCTTTGTACAGCACGTCGCGACGGCGCTGGTATTGAGCGGCAATTTCCTTGACGCAGGTCTGGTCGCCTTCGAGCGCGGCGATGGCGGCTACCTGCAGCGGCGTGAAGGTGCCGTAGTCGTGGTAGCTCTTGATGCGCGCCAGCGCTGCCACCAGGTCGGGGTTGCCCACCATGAAGCCGATGCGCCAGCCGGCCATGTTGTAGCTTTTCGACAAGGTGAAGAATTCGACCGCGATGTCTTTTGCGCCGGGCACCTGCATGATGCTGGGCGCTTTCCAGCCGTCGAACACGATGTCGGCATAGGCCAGGTCGTGCACCACGAAGATGTCGTGCTTCTTCGCCAGGGCCACCACGCGCTCGAAGAAGTCGAGCTCCACGCACTGCGCCGTGGGATTGCTCGGAAACCCCAGCACCATCATCTTCGGCTTGGGATAGCTGCCGCGGATGGCGCGCTCCAGCTCGGCGAAGAAGTCGACACCCGGCACCAGCGGCACAGAGCGGATGTCTGCGCCCGCAATCACCGCGCCGTAGATGTGGATCGGGTAGCTCGGGTCGGGCACGAGCACCGTGTCGCCGCGGTCCAGCGTGGCCAGCATCAGATGCGCCAGGCCTTCTTTCGAACCGATGGTGACGATGGCTTCGGTGTCGGGGTCGATGTCCACCGCATAGCGGTCGCGGTACCACTTGCTGATGGCACGGCGCAGGCGGGGAATGCCCTTGCTGGCCGAATAGCCGTGCGTGTCGGGCCGCTGCGCGACCTCGGTGAGCTTGGCCACGATGTGCGCGGGGGTCGCCCCGTCGGGGTTGCCCATGCTCATGTCGATGATGTCTTCGCCACGGCGGCGCGCAGCCAGCTTGAGTTCGGCCGTGATGTTGAAGACGTAGGGAGGCAGGCGGTCAATGCGCGCGAAACGGCGCTTGCCAGCGGTGGATGCTGTCATGGAAAACTTTCACGTGAGCGCCCGGAACCGTCCGAGCGACGTGGCCCGCAATGGGGCGGGCCCGCGTGAATCCTAACCCAACCTCGGCAGTTTGCCGCCCCTTACTGCGCGCTTTTGTTGGTGCCGCCAGGCGCCTCGCGGAGGCTGTTCTCGGCCGCCCAGGCCCAGGCCTCGGCGGACAGCTCGAACACCCTTTCGGCGCTGTGAAAACCATCGGCGACGGCACCTGCATCGTCTTCGGTCTGCGCCTCCACCTGCATGGCGGTGCGCAGGTAGACCCACCATGGCCCGGTCTGACCGAGCAGCGCCTGCTGCGCCTCTGGCGGCAAGCTCAGCGCGGCGGCCACCTCGGCCGGCGTGATCTTCAGGATGAGGCTCAGCATCGACGCCAGCCCCAGCGTGAAGAAACGCCCCGGCTCGCGTTCACCCCGCTCGATGGCGAGCAGCTCCACCATCCGCGAACGCCAGAGCGCGACCTCTTGCAGCGCCGAACCGAGCTTGCGGCTGCTGGCGTATTGCATCAGCATGAGCGACAGCCAGCGGTGCAGTTCGTTGCGTCCCAGCATGGCGACCGCCTGGTCGATGCTCGCCACCCCGCCGAGGTGCGCGAAGGCGGGGCTGTTCATGCGCTGCAGCAAACGGAACGACACGCCGATGTTGCCCTTGATCTCGCCCACGATGGCGGCGGTGTCGGCACCCGATGCCAGCTGCCCCACGAGCTGCGTCAGCCGCCCCGCCTCTGGCGGCAGGCGCACAGATTCGGCGGAGCGTGCCTGGCGCGACCTGGCCATGTCGCCGCTGACGAAGGCGATGCCGCCCAGCACCGCGAGTTCGAGATCTTCGACATTGGCCAGGTCGGTGGCAATGACCGGAATGTCCTTCATGGAAGCGGGCCCCTGGCGCAAGGCATCCACCACTTCGGCGATGGGCTGCGCCACCGGCCGCACCAAAAGGTAGTCGGGCAACAAGCCATGGCCTTCGCCGAGGTCGTGGGCCGCCGGG
This sequence comes from Rhodoferax sp., assembly GCA_028292075.1. The sequence continues at coordinate 2,255 of JAQGNA010000585.1, forward strand.
TCCCAGGCCAGCAGCGCGCCGGCCACCTTGAAATTCTTCAGCGTGTCGATGACCGCCTCGCGCACCGCGGGCTCCAGCGGTGCCGCGCCGTCGAACTCGATGCCGATCAGCGTGCCCGATTCGCTCTTGGGCACCGAGGCATGCACCAGCCAGGCCGCGGGCACGCGGGCCAGGCCAATGCGGCCGGCCATGGCCACGAGCCGTGCCCCCACCAGCGTAGCCGCCACATGGGACGCCTGCAGCACCGCATCGCTCCCGTCGGCCAGCGCGCGGACCACCTTGTCGTCGACGCGGAATTCGAAGCCGGCGATTTCACCACTCGAAGACATCAGGGGGCGCCGAGAGGTCAACGCCAGGGAAGGCGGGGCCGCTGCCCTGGCCGGCTCGGGCGTTTCGGCGGCGTTTGCGGGTGGCGCCGGTTGCAGGCCCCTGGGCAATACGCGTTGAAAAAAGGATTTCATGGCTGCGTCACTGATAGCTGCGGTTGACGCACTATAGGCGCTTGCCGGTCTATTCCAGTGCTTGGAACCCGGGTGTTTCACCCGCCCCCTGTCGGATCCGGCAACAGCGGGCCCCGCCATCGTTTGCTTGCCTGAACGCGGCACCAGGCGAAAGCCAACCGGCCCCGCGCCGCCTCAGATCGCCACGAGCTTGCGCACGCCGTCGGTTTCCATGTCCTTGCCAAGTCCGCGGGCGATGAACTCGCCGCGCTCCATGACCAGGTAGTCGTCGGCCAGCTCCTGCGCGAAGTCGTAATACTGCTCGACCAGCAGGATCGCCATGTCGCCCCGGTCGGCCAGCATGCGGATCACGCGGCCGATGTCCTTGATGATGCTGGGCTGTATGCCTTCGGTCGGCTCGTCCAGAATCAGCAGCTTGGGGCCGGCCGCCAGCGCCCGGGCAATGGCCAGCTGCTGTTGCTGCCCGCCAGACAGGTCGCCGCCGCGGCGGTGCAGCATCTGCTTCAACACGGGGAACAGCGTGAACAGCTCCGTCGGAATCGGCGTGCCCGCGCTCTTGTAGGCCAGGCCCATGCGCAGGTTCTCTTCCACCGTGAGGCGGGCGAAGATTTCGCGGCCCTGGGGCACGAAGCCCACGCCGGCGCGGGCCCGCTCGTAGGGCGTTGCCGACTGGATCGCCTTGCCGTCGAGTTCGATGCTGCCGGTCTTGATCGGCACCAGGCCCATGAGCGACTTGAGCAGCGTGGTCTTGCCCACGCCGTTGCGGCCCAGCAGCACGGTGACCTTGCCGAGGCTGGCGGTCAGGCTCACGTCGCGCAGGATGTGCGAACCGCCGTAGTACTGGTTGATGTTCTTGACGTTCAGCATGGTCAGCGGCCCAGATAGACTTCAATCACGCGTTCGTCGGCCTGCACCTGGTCCAGCGTGCCCTGCGCCAACACCGCGCCATCGCACAACACGGTGACGATCTCCGAGATCGTCTTGATGAAGCTCATGTCGTGCTCCACCACCATCAGCGAATGCTTGCCCTTGAGCGTGAGGAACAACTCGGCGGTGCGCGCCGTTTCTTCATCGGTCATGCCGGCCACCGGCTCGTCGAGCAGCAGCAGCTTCGGGTCCTGCATCAACAGCATGCCGATCTCGAGCCACTGCTTCTGCCCGTGGCTCAGGTTGCCCGACATGCGGGCCACGCTGTCGGCAAGGTGGATGGTGTGCAGCATGTCGGCCAGCTTGTCGCTCTGCGCCGAGTCGAGCTTGTGCAGCATGGACGACTTCACGCGCTTGTCCATCTTCAGCGCGAGTTCGAGGTTTTCGAACACGCTGAGCTTCTCGAACACCGTGGGCTTCTGGAACTTGCGGCCGATGCCCAGCTGCGCGATCTGCGGCTCGTTGTGGCGCAGCAGATCGATGGTGCTGCCGAAGAACACCTTGCCGGTGTTGGGCCGGGTCTTGCCGGTGATGATGTCCATCATGGTCGTCTTGCCGGCGCCGTTGGGCCCGATCACACAGCGCAACTCGCCGGGTGCGATGTCGAGCGACAGGCCGTTGATCGCCTTGAAGCCGTCGAAGCTCACATGCACGTCCTCGAGGTACAGGATGCGGCCATGCGTCACATCGACTTCACCTGGCGTGTGGATGCGCGAGAAGCCGGCCTCGCGACCGCCCGATTCGGTGCTGCCGGTCTTGGCCGCAGTGTTCTTCATCGCGGCGCGCCGTGCGCCCTCTTCCATCAGATCGGGGGTCATGCCCGGCCTCCCTTCAACTTCTTCACCAGCCCCACGACACCATCCGGCAGGAACAGCGTGACCGCGATGAACAGCGCACCCAGAAAATAGAGCCAGAACTCGGGATAAGCCACCGTCAACCAGCTCTTCGCGCCATTCACGATGAAGGCGCCGAGGATCGGACCGATCAGAGTGGCGCGGCCACCCACCGCGGCCCAGATGGCGATCTCGATCGAGTTCGCCGGGCTCATTTCGCTCGGGTTGACGATGCCCACCTGCGTCACGTACAAGGCACCGGCCACGCCGCACATTACCGCCGAGATCACCCAGATGCTGAGCTTGTAGCCCAGCGGCGAATAGCCCGAGAACATGACCCGCGTCTCCGCGTCGCGG
>JAQGNA010000298.1 GCA_028292075.1 Rhodoferax sp.
CCGGCAAGGGCGGCGCAATGGCGGCGGCAATCCGCGCCGCCGGGATCGACTGCACCGCGTGCGACAGTGGCAGCGGCATGGGCAGCGCGGCCGTTTGCGCGGGCGGCAACGGGCCGGCGAGCTGGCACATCGGGCAGTCGACATGGCCCATGCCCAACTCGCGCGGGCCGTCCTCCGTCTGCACCACCGCCTTCACCGCACCAGCGGATGTGCACACCAGCTCGAAGGCCTGCGGATGCACCATGGGCGATGCGATGGCCACCCCCAGCGACAGCGTGAAGCACAGCATCACCCAGCGCACGCATCCCAGCGCCCATGCCCGCCAGGCCTGCCAGGCATGCCGAAGGCCTCCGCCATGCGGGGCGGCGCGTCCTGTGGAAGCGAATTGGCGGGCGGGTGTCATGCCGGGGCATTATCGACCACGGCATCCGCTCGGGCAGGTGGTGGACACCACAGCGGCGAAACCCGCGGCAGGTCATCCATTGACCTCGCCCTTGCCGCCGATGCGGCTTGACTACAAGAAGACGGTCCGATTGCCGACACCGCCGGGCGTCGCTGGGGCTCCCAATCTCTTCCTAGGCGCTGTTGCCTGAACTGATGAGGAGGAATGGTTATGGCGGAAGAATTCAAGACACCTGCACAAATCGCCGACGAGGCTCGTTGGAAGGGTCAGGACGCGACGCGTGCGGCGAGCGGCCTCGCCGACGACGCAAAGGCCATCGGGAGCAGCACCGTGCAGGCGCTCCGCCCGGCCGTGGACGATGCCAAGGCCACCGCGCGTGAAGCCGTCGACACGGCCAAGGGCGTGGCCGCCGACGCCAAGGACGTGGCCGCCGATGCGCTGAACAGCGCCCGTGCGTATGCCCGCAGCGCGGCCGACACAGCCACCGAAAAGCTCGGCACGCTGAAAGCCAAGGCGGCCGACGCGCAGGAAGTGGCAGCCCGCTACATCGCCGATGAGCCCGTCAAATCGGTGCTGATGGGCGTGGCGGTCGGCGCACTGCTGGCCACCCTGCTGCTGAACACGAATCGCAACCGCGACTATTGAGTGTCAGGTCGGCGGGCTGGTCACATCCTGTAGCCAACCCAGCCCTGCGAAAGAACTACCCTGTGGTTCGCTTGCAGGGCTGTTTCGCATTCCACGCTCGGCGCAGAAAGTGTGAAGGCACCGTCGCGAGCGCCCGGCGGCTGCGGCGACGACCGGAGCCGTACCTGCGTACGGCAAGAACCACAACCAAAGCCCCCGCCGCGCAGCAGGTGCCTTCCCACTTTCTCAGTGGTGGTGGCCGTGTTCGCCGTGCACGTGCTTGTGCTCGATCTCTTCTGCGGTGGCAGCCCGCACACCGGCCACCGTGAGCGAGAACTTCAGCGACTGCCCGGCGAATGGATGGTTGGCGTCGAGCAACACCACCGGGCCCTTGATCTTGACCACGCGGAATGCCCGCTCCTGGCCGTCGTCGCCCGTGCCGCGCAGCGTGCCGCCAACTTTCACGCCGGCCGGGAACTGCGTGCGTGGAATGCTGGTGGTCAGAGCTTCATCGCGCTCGCCGAAGGCATCTTCCGGCTGCAGCTGCACGGTGGTCGAGAAGCCGGCCTCCTGGCCGTCCAGCGCGGCTTCGATCTTGGGGAAGGTGTTGTCGTAGCCGCCGTGCAGATAGACCATCGGCTGCTGGCTCTGTTCAACGAGCTGGCCCTGGGCATTGGCAACCTTGTAGCGGAGGGTGACGACGGTGTCTTTGGCGATCTTCATGTTGAAAGCTTTCAATGCGGTGGAGGCTGCCGCCCGGCGAATGCCTGGTGGCCGGCCCTCCAAAAACCGTCGATTCTCGCGCACCCGCCAAGGCCGTGCGCACACAGGCGCTTTGCCCGGCCGGCAGCGGCGCTCAGAGCACGCGGTAGAAATACGTGGTGTCGCAAAAGCCGCCACGCGGCCACAGCGCATAACCCGGGATGACGCCGCAGCGCTGCCAGCCGAGCCGGGTGTAGAGCCGCTCCGCGTCGCCGCCTGTCACCGTGTCGAGCACCAGCAGCGACTTTCCGTGCCGCTGCGCCAGCGCCTCCGCTGCCCGCATGAGCGCGGCGGCAAGTCCTTGCCGGCGGGCCCGCCGATGCACCAGCATCTTGGCCACGTCGGCACGGTGCGGCTGGTTGTCGGGCTGGGCCAGCACCAGCTGCACCGTGCCGACGATGCCGTCCGCGTCCTCGGCCACCAGCAGGGCGCGTTCACCGCGGTCCACACCCTTGGCCACCTCGCGCCAGAAGGCCTGGGCATGGGCAAGGGGCAAGGGGTGCATGAAGCTCACCGACGCCCCGCCCTCGACACAGTCCACCAGCAACTCGGCCAGCCCCTGCTGCGCCACCGGGTCGATCTGCGCAAGAGGGCGGATGGCGGCCGGCGCCGCCGGCCGCATCGTGTGGCCGATGTCGTTCATGAAAAGCCCTTCGTGAACGGCTCGGTGGCGATGACCACCGCGTAGAGCGCCGGCGCCGGGCCGGGGTTGTGGTACGCCATGGGCTGGTCGAGCACCATGGCGAAGCAGTCGCCGGCCTCCAGTCGGTACGACGCCGCACCCAGCGCGATGTCGATGCGGCCGGCCAGCACCCAGATCTGCTGGTGGACCCGCGGCGAGCGGGCGCCGGTATCATAGGCCACCCGCGCGCCCACGGGAAACTCCACCTCGACGATCTGCAGCGGGGACTGCGCGCCGGACGGCGAGACATTGCGCCGCACGTAGCCCGAAGACGGGTCTCGCCACAGTGGCTGGTCCGCCCGGCGGGCAACTGGCTCTGCCAGGCTGGCCGGGCCGGCCTGGTTAGACGGCGGATCGAACAGGCTCGCGAGCGGCACGCCCAGGCCGGTGGCGATTTTCTCGAGCACCACCGCCGTCGGGCTGCTTTCACCCCGTTCGATCAGCGAGATCATCGAGCGGCTCACACCGCAGCGGGCGGCCAGGGCATCGAGCGCCAGGCCCCCCGCCGCGCGCAGTTCGCGCACGCGGCCGGCAATGCGTTCGTTCAGGTTGGGTTCAACTTTTTCCATGATGATGGAATGTTAATCCATCATCATGGAAACGACAACCCGGATGTCAGCGGTCGTTGACCAGTGCCGGGGTGGTCAGCGCCTCCGGGCGTTCTTCACGCCCATCGGGGTGCCGCGCAAAGCGGGCCGGGTCACGGCCGTGCACGGGCGCAGCGTCGTCGAACGACCAGCCGCCGAACTGCGTGCGCCGGTAGTCCGCCATGGCCTGCTGAATTTCCGCCTGCGTGTTCATGACGAACGGGCCGTACTGTGCCACCGGCTCGGCGATCGGCCGGCCCTGCAGCAGCAGGAATTCGGCCACCTCGCCGCCGGTGTTGACCAACGCCACCTCGGCGCGCGCGTCCAGTTCGATGGCGGCATGCCCCTGCATATCCTGGCCGGCGATGCGCACCGCGTTGCCCTTGAAGAAATACAGGTTGCGGCGCGTGCCCTGGCCTTGTGCGGCGGGCAGCGTCCAGGTGGCGCCCGGCGCCATGCGCAACGTCCAGATGGCGACGTCGGCATCGGCCTCCGCTGCCCACGAGTCCGGCGGCGGCGCAAGGGGTGACAGGGGCGAGAGGGGCGAGAGGGGCGAGAGGGGCGCCAGGGCCTCTCCTGCCGTTTCCGCAGGTGCCAGGCCGCCGGCGATCACCGCCACCTCGGTGCTGCGGCCAGCGGCATCGTGCACCAGCCGTCGCGGGATCTGGTGCGACCAGAACATGGTGAAGTGGGGGTCGGCCATCTTGCGACGCGCGGGCAGGTTGAGCCAGATCTGGAACAACTCCAGCGGATTGGGTGCGCCCTGGTCGAGCAGCGGGAACATTTCGGAATGCACCACGCCGCTGCCGGCGGTCAGCCACTGCACGTCGCCCTGGCCGAAGCGGGCCGTCGCGCCCAGCGAGTCGGCATGGTCGATCAGGCCCTTGCGAACGATGGTCACCGTCTCGAAGCCCCGGTGCGGATGCGGCGGAAAACCCGGCACGCTGTCGCCGTGGTACATGCTCCAGCCGTCCTTGCGGCTGAAGTCCTGGCCGATGTCGCGCCCGGCGAGCGAGGTGGCCGGGCCGAGGTCGGCATTGGCCGCAGGGTAGGCGTCGTCGTGGTACGCGCAGAACAGGAAAGGATCGACCGTGGCCCAAGGGAACCCGAGTGGCTTGATCTGGACGATGGGAGAGGAGGGCATGCGGTGCTTTCTGAGGTTGCGGCCCGTGCGCCGCTGGGGAAACCAAGCATATCGGGTTGATCACGCGATCATCAAGCCGCGCGGCCGCACCGCTCCTGGGAAGGACTGTCCCGCCAATTGTGGTGATTTCGCTTGGCGCCCCTGGCGCGTCAGTGATCGCCCGCAAGCCGGGCCGGTGTGGGGAAAACGCAAATGGACGTCGGCCAGACGCCACCAGTTTGTGACCGGATGTGAAGCACAGCAGGCGGCGCCAATGCGGAAGCACGTTGCAGCCCGCGCCTGCGGTCGTGCCCTGGCCCACCGGATCGGCACACCGCCATGTCAACCGCCGAAGACCGTGCGCGGGCCAGGCTCCAGCCGGTGCGGCATTGCAGCTCATCCATCGATGACATGGGGCGCCCGCCGCAACGGCCCGCGCATTTCCGCGCCTGTCCGGCTAACTGAACGCTGCCTCGGGCCGAATCAGCGCGAGGCCCGCTGTGCGATCAGGTACGTCCTACAGACAGCGCCGGCGCGCTCGGGTACTTTGACCATCGAGTCGCGAGAGG
>JAQGNA010000301.1 GCA_028292075.1 Rhodoferax sp.
AACCCGCTGACGTGGTGCACGAGTGGTTTGTGATTGACGCGACCGACAAGGTCCTCGGACGAGTAGCCAGCGAAGTTGCTCTCCGTTTGCGCGGCAAACACAAGGCCATTTACACGCCTCACGTCGATACCGGTGACTTCATCGTCATCATCAACGCAGCCCAGCTGCGCGTCACCGGCGCCAAGCCGCTCGACAAGATCTACTACCGTCACTCCGGTTACCCAGGCGGCATCACTGCCACCAACTTCCGTGACATGCAAGCCAAGCACCCAGGCCGCGCGCTGGAAAAGGCCGTCAAGGGCATGCTGCCCAAGGGCCCGCTTGGCTACGCCATGATCAAGAAGCTCAAGGTATACGGCGGTGCTGAGCATCCGCACACCGCCCAACAGCCTAAAGTGCTGGAACTGTAAGGAGCATTCTGATGATTGGTGAATGGAACAATGGCACCGGCCGTCGCAAATCTAGCGTCGCCCGTGTGTTCATCAAAAAGGGTACCGGCAAGATCACGGTCAACGGCAAGGACATCCAAAGCTTCTTTGGCCGTGAAACCTCGATCATGATTGCCAAGCAGCCGCTCGTGTTGACCAACCATGTCGAAACCTTCGACATCATGATCAACGTGCACGGCGGCGGTGAGTCCGGCCAGGCTGGCGCAGCCCGCCACGGCATCACCCGTGCGCTCATCGACTACGACGCGACCCTGAAGCCGGCGCTCAGCCAGGCTGGTTTCGTCACACGTGATGCACGTGAAGTCGAGCGTAAGAAGGTCGGTCTGCACTCTGCACGCCGTCGCAAGCAATTCTCCAAGCGCTAAGCTTCGCTACTGCGGACGCGGCAGGCGGCGTTGCAAATCCTCGCCAGACACGAGTCTGGCTCCGGTTTGCGCCTTGCCTGACGCGCCCTCGCTACGCGAATCTCAGCACTTGGCTGAACCAAAGACCGCCTTCGGGCGGTTTTTGCATGAGGGGCTTGCAATGCGGGGCGAAAGACCGCACTTGCTTCACCGACAAATCGATAGCCCCAAGCTTCGCTCGGCTAATTACAGTAGCATCGAGCCCTTACCGGAGTACCCCCATGAGCGCAGTTGCCGAAAACATCCAGACCGAAATGCCCACGCCGATCGTCTTCACCGACAGCGCGGCAGCCAAGGTGGCCGACCTGATCGCCGAGGAAGGCAATCCGGATTTGAAACTGCGCGTGTTCGTGCAGGGTGGCGGTTGCTCTGGCTTCCAGTACGGTTTTACCTTCGACGAGATCACCAACGAAGACGACACCACCATGACCAAGAACGGTGTGTCGCTGCTGATCGACGCCATGAGCTACCAGTACCTGCTGGGTGCCGAGATCGACTACAAGGAAGATCTCCAGGGCGCCCAATTCGTCATCAAGAACCCGAACGCCACCAGCACCTGCGGTTGCGGCTCCAGCTTCTCGGCCTGACCGCTCCCGAATTTCGATTGAAAGCCGCCTACGGGCGGCTTTTGTCCGCCTGAACCTACGCATCTCATGCAAGCCGATCAATCGAACAGGTTGCTGCTGTGGCTCGTGGCCATCGGGTTCTTCATGCAGACCCTGGACGCCACCATCGTCAATACCGCACTGCCCGCCATGGCCGGCAGTCTGGGCGAAAGTCCGCTGCGGATGCAATCGGTGCTTGTCGCGTATTCGCTGACCATGGCAATGCTGATCCCGGCGTCGGGCTGGCTGGCCGACCGCTTCGGTACCCGGCGCCTGTTCGTCACCGCCATCGGCCTTTTTACCCTGGGATCGCTCTGCTGCGCACTGTCGCACAGCCTTTCGCAGCTCGTCGCCTCGCGGGTGCTGCAGGGCATGGGCGGGGCGATGCTGTTGCCGGTGGGCCGGCTGGCCGTATTACGCGCCTTTCCGCGTGACCAGTTTCTGCAGGCAATGAGCTTCGTGGCTATTCCCGGCCTGATCGGCCCGCTCATCGGCCCGACGCTGGGAGGGTGGCTGGTCCAGTACGCCACCTGGCACTGGATCTTTCTGATCAACCTGCCGGTCGGCCTCATCGGTTTCTTCGCGACGATGAAGTTCATGCCCGAAGGGGCGATCGCCAACGTGAAGCCGTTCGACTTCGGTGGCTATCTGCTGCTGGCCTTCGGCATGGTGAGCCTGTCGCTGTCGCTCGATGGCCTTTCGGAACTGGGGCTGCGCCAGGCCTCGGTGCTGGTCCTGCTCATCTTTGGCATGGCCAGCCTGGTCGCTTACTGGCTGCGCGCCGCACGCCGGCCCGATCCGCTGTTCTCGCCGCAACTGTTTTCGATTCCCTCCCTCGGCATCGGCCTGCTCGGCAATCTGTTCGCCCGGCTCGGCAGCAGCTGCATGCCGTTCCTCATTCCGCTGCTGCTGCAGGTCAGCATGGGCTATGCGCCGTCGCAGGCCGGCATGATGATGCTGCCGGTGGCCATTGCGGGCATGTTCACCAAGTCGTTCGCGACGCCGCTGATCCGCCGGGTCGGCTATCGCCAGGTGCTGGTGGGCAACACGGTGCTGGTCGGCCTGATCATGACGAGCTTCGCACTGGTCCAGGTGGGCCAGCCTTTGTGGTTGCAGCTGCTGCAGCTGGCCTGCTTCGGCATGGTCAATTCACTGCAGTTCACGGCCATGAACACCGTGACGCTGAAAGACCTTGACGGTCCGCTGGCGAGCAGCGGCAACGGCCTGCTCTCGATGGTCCAGATGCTGGCAATGGGCATGGGTGTGGCGGCGGCGGGGGCGGTGCTGTCGGCCTACACCGGCTACTTCACACCCGCAGGCCCGGCGCAGACCTTGCGCGCTTTCCATGCCACGTTTGCGACCATGGGGCTGATGACGGTGGCCTCGGCCTGGATCTTCTGGCAGCTGCCGTCCGGCACCGAAGCGCCGGCCAGGTCCAAGCCCGAGTCCATGATCGACGTCGCCTGAAGCGGTCGCCTGGGGAACGGGCTGGGTACCTGGGGGATGTCTGGCGGGTGCGTGGGTCAGGCCGGGTAGACCGCGCCCAGTACGCGTTCGCCCTTGGCGCCCGTCACGCTGGCCAGGTTGCCCGGGCGCCGCAGCAGCGTCTGGCGCGCCAGCCAGGCGAATGCCGCGGCCTCCACCTCCAGCGGAGGCAGGCCATGGCGGTCCGACGACCGCACCGACACGCCGGGAAGCCTGGCCTGCAGGCGCAACATCAGCTGGGCATTGAGCGCACCGCCACCACACACGACAAGCGACCGGGTGCCCGCCGCATGCCGCGCAACCGCATCCGCACAGGCCTGGGCGGTGAATTCGGTGAGAGTGGCCTGCACGTCCACTGGTTCGGCGGCGGGCGCGGCCGCCAGCGCCGCGGCCAGCCAGCCTGGATTGAAGAGATCGCGGCCGGTGCTCTTCGGTGGGGGCCTGGCGAGGAAAGGGTCGGCCATCAGGATGGCCAGCAGCGCTGGGTGCACGTTGCCCTGGGCGGCCCAGGCGCCGCCGCGGTCGAAGGGCTGGCCGGTGTGCTGCTGGCACCAATGGTCCATCAATGCGTTGCCAGGCCCGCAGTCGAAACCCAGTACCGGTTCGGCTGCAGCGCCCGGGAGCACGCTCAGGTTCGAAATACCGCCGATGTTCAGCACGGCCAGCGGCTCGCCGGGCGTGCCAAAGACTTCGCGGTGAAACGCCGGAACCAGGGGCGCCCCCTGGCCGCCCGCGGCCACGTCGCGCGTGCGGAAATCGGCCACCACGTCGATGCCGGTCAGCTCGGCCAGCAGGGCGGGGTTGTTCAGTTGCAGTGTGTAGCCTCCTGCGATGCCCTGGCGCGGGTCGGCGTCGAACTCCTGCGGGCGGTGGCGTACCGTCTGGCCATGGGCACCAATGGCCGCGATGCGGGCCGCCGGCAGGTTCGCCGTGCGCAGCAGGCCGCCGACCACAGCCGCGTAGAGCCGCACCAGTGCATTGCCTGCCAGGGCGGCACGGTGCAGTTCGTTGAGGCCCGGCGTGTTGAGCGCCAGCAATTCGGCCTTGAGCTCCCGCGGGAAGGGCGCCGCGGCGTGGCAGACCACGCGAAGCTGCCCACCGGTGAAGTCTGCCAGCACGCCGTCGACGCCGTCGAGCGAGGTGCCCGACATCAGGCCGATGTACAGGTCGGGCAGTGCTGGTGGGGTGGCCAAGGGGACGGGGCGCAAGGGCGCGGGCGGCAAGCTCGCCGCCTTATTCAGCGCTGGCTTGTGTGACCGATGCGGCCTGGCCGAGCTGCTGCCGCATGACGGACGCCAGCTGGTTGAACGCCGGCAGGGCCGCCGTCGACACCGGGCGGCTGTCGTTCTGCTTGGCCAGCGTGGTCGGATCCTGGTGCACGCCATTCACGCGGAACTCGAAGTGCAGGTGCGGCCCGGTGGCCCAGCCCGTCATGCCCACAGCGCCGATCTGGTCGCCCTGGCCAACGGACTGCCCCTGGCGCACGTCGATGCGGCTCAGGTGGGCATAGACGGTGGTGTTCTCGTTGCGGTGCTTCACGAAGATCACGTTGCCGAAACCGTTCTGCACGCCGGCGAATTCGACCACGCCGTCACCGACCGTACGCACCGCGGTGCCCATGGGCGCCGCGTAGTCCACGCCCAGGTGCGCGCGCCATGTCTGCAGGATCGGATGCACGCGCATGGAGAAACCGCTGGTCACGCGCGAGAACTCCACCGGGGAGGTGAGGAACGCGTGGTGCAGGCTCTTGCCTTCCAGCGTGTAGTAGCTACCCTTCTGGCCGGGTTCCTGGAACCAGATGGCTTGGTAGGTCTTGCCGTTGTTGACGAATTCGGCGCTCAGCACGCGGCCGGTACTCAGGGTTTCGCCGTCGGCTTCCATGGTCTCGTAGACCACGGAGAAGCGGTCGCCCTTGCGCAACGCGCGGTGGAAGTCGACGTCGCCGGCGAAGATGTCGGT
>JAQGNA010000589.1 GCA_028292075.1 Rhodoferax sp.
TGGGGCAGCCTCAACACCGTGGTGATGCTGGCGAGCCTGTGGCCCAACCAGCTGGCCAAGCGGGCAGCCGAGCGCGAGGACCGGCCGCGTGCGCGCTTCTGGCTGGTGGTCTGCGTGCTGCTGTCGCTGGTGTTCCTGGGGCTGCGGGTGTTCGAGTTCAAAAGCCTGCACATTCCCTGGGACGAGAACGCCTACGGCTCGGTGGTCTGGCTGCTGCTGGGCCTGCACACCACGCACCTCATCACCGACACCATCGACACCAGCGTGCTGGCGGTGCTGCTGTTCACCGGCCCGTTCGAGAACAAGCGCTTCGTCGACGTGAGCGAGAACGCGCTGTACTGGTACTTCGTGGTGGCGAGCTGGCTGCCGCTTTACGCCACGGTCTACCTGGCGCCGAGGATCTGACCATGGACCGCAGCCCTGGCGCATCTTCTTTTCCGCGGCAACGCGGCCTGCGGCCTGCCATCTTCATGCTTGCGCTGAGCGCATGCGCGACGCTGGCCCACGCGCCTGGCGCCAGCGACGGCGTGGCAGCGTCGGCACTCGACGCCGCCACGGCCTGGTCGTTCGAACCCGCGGTGCTGTTGCCGCTGGTCGCCAGCGGACTGCTTTATGCCTGGGGCGCTCGCGCCCTGCTCGCCCGCACGCGCCGGGGCACGGCGGCCCAGCGCTGGCGCGTTGCCGCCTTCGCACTGGGCTGGACGGCGCTGGCCATCGCGCTCGTCTCGCCGCTCGACACGCTGGGCGGTTGGCTGTTCTCGGCCCACATGGTGCAGCACGAAATGATGATGATCGTGGCCGCGCCGCTGATGGTGCTGGGCCGGCCGCTGGCGGCCTGGGTCTGGGCGTTCGGACCGTCGGGCCGGGCTCGTCTCGGCCAGGCCGTGCGCCGCCCGGCTGTCGTGCAGGCCTGGCGCTGGCTCAATGCACCGCTCATCGCCTGGAGCCTGCATGCCGTCGCGCTGTGGGGCTGGCATGTGCCCGCGATGTTCGGCGCCGCCCTGCGCCATCCGGCCTGGCATTTTGTGCAGCACACCAGCTTCCTCGCGACCGCCTTGCTGTTCTGGTCGGCCGTGCTGGAGCACCAGCGCCAGCACGCGGCCAGCGGCGCCGCCATGCTGGCCCTGTTCACCACCATGGTCCACACCACCGCGCTCGGCGCGCTCCTGACGCTCGCGCCGCTGCCGTGGTACCCAGCCTATGGCACCACCACCTCGGCGCTCGGCATCGACCTGCTGCAGGACCAGCAGCTCGGCGGCCTGGTGATGTGGGTACCGGGCGCACTGGCCTACCTTTTCGCCGGCCTCGCCGTCACGGCACGCTGGTTGCGTCGGGCCGCGCTACCTGGCGGCACCATGCCAGGAAAGGCGGCATCGCCATGAGGCCGAACCGCAATACCCTGGTGCATCGCATGACGCATCCGAAGGGCACCACGGCGACCGCGGTGACCGCGCTGGCGGTGTTGCTCGTGTCGGCGATGGCCGCCACGGCCTTGTTCACGACGAGCGCCCGGAGCGACGCCGACGCAGCTACTGCTTCTGCGCAGGCCGCCACGCTGGCGGTGCCCGGGGCCGCGTCCACCAGCCAGACCGGCGACCTGCCCACGCGCGGCGCCTATCTGGCGCACATCGGCGGCTGCGCCGGTTGCCACACCGTGCAGCACGGCAAGCCCTTTGCAGGGGGGCGCGGCGTGCCGACGCCCTTCGGCACGCTGTATAGCAGCAACATCACGCCCGACCCGGCGCACGGCATCGGCCGCTACAGCCTCGACGACTTCCGGCGCGTCATGCGCGAAGGCACGGCGCCCGGCGGCAAGCACCTCTATCCGGCCATGCCCTACACCGCGTACACGAAGATGAGCGACGCGGACCTGAAGGCGCTGTTCGACCATCTGCAGCACGGCGTCACGCCCGCGCCCGACGTGCCGCCGCCGAACGAAGTGGGTTTTCCCTTCAACCAGCGCTGGGGCCTCAAGCTGTGGAAGATGGCCTTCCTGACCCCCGGCCCCTACACCGACAAGCCGGCCCGCGGCGCCGAATGGAACCGGGGCGCCTACCTGACACAGGCGGTGGGGCATTGCGGCGCATGCCACACGCCGCGTGGCGTGGCTTTTCAGGAGCGCGGCGAAGACGAAACCTCGCGCCACTTCCTGACGGGTGAAGTCAACGACCACTGGTTCGGCTCCAACCTCACCGGCGACCCGGTGGCGGGCCTGGGTCGTCTTGCCACCGAAGACATCGCGGCGTTTCTCAAGACCGGATATGCCGCCGGCCTGAGCGCCTACGGCAGCATGGCCGACGAAGTGGAGCAGAGCCTGCAGCACATGAGCGAGGACGACGTGCGAGCGGTCGCCGTGTACCTCAAGACCCTGCCGCCGCAGCGCGAGGCCGGCCGCTACCGGCCCAGCAGCGAGACGGTGCGCACCCTGGCCGACGGCAATCACACGCGCGATGCGAGCCCGACCGGGCAAGTGGTCTACCAGCATTTCTGCGCGCAATGCCACCAGGCCGACGGCAGCGGCGTGCCACGCGTCTATCCGCGGCTGGCCGGCAACCCTTCCGTGCTGGCCGAAGACCCGTCGGCACTGATCCGCCTGGTCATCGAAGGAGGACATACGCCGCGCACCGCCAACGGACCGCCGCCGCAATCGATGCCGGGCTTCGCGTCGACGCTCACCGATGTGGCGCAAGCCAATGTGCTGACCTACATCCGCGAAGCCTGGGGCCACGACGCCAAGCCGGTCACCACCACCGACGTCTCCAAGATGAGAGAGGCACTGAAAGAGTGAGGCGGCCTGGCGCCGCCGCGCAATCCCTGTGGCTGCGAGGGTGGCCAGCCCCCTGACCCTGCCCCGCGGACCGGCCCGCGTAGGATGCCGACACCACCCGCAAGCCCCATTTTTGAACCGGACCAACATGCACACACACGACCTGGGCCGCTGGCGCCACAGCCACCAATTCGACGCAGGCAACGCGGCGGCCGAACGCGGCACGCGCCTGGTGATGTGGATCACCGCGGCCATGATGGTGGCCGAGATCACCGCCGGCTGGTTCTACAACTCGATGGCGCTGCTGGCCGACGGCTTTCACATGAGCTCGCATGCCGTTGCCATCGGGCTGAGCGCCTTTGCCTACCGGGCGGCGCGGCGGCATGCAACCGACACGCGCTTCGCCTTCGGCACCTGGAAGATGGAAGTGCTCGGCGGCTTCGCCAGCGCCATCTTCCTGTTGATCGTGGTGGCGCTGATGCTGGTCGGCTCGGTCGAACGCCTGTGGTCGCCACAGCCGATCCACTATGTCGAGGCGATGGTGATCGCCTGCGTGGGCCTGGTGGTGAACCTCGTGTCGGCACTGATCCTGGGCTCGGCGCACCACGGCCATGGGCAGCATGGCCATCACGATGACCAGGGTCATCACGGTCATCACGCTGGTCACGGTCAGGGCGAACACGCCGCCGGTGCGCAGGGCCATCATGACCACGGGCACCACGATCTCAACCTGCGGTCTGCCTATGTGCACGTGGTGGCCGACGCCGCCACCTCCGTGCTGGCGATCCTGGCCCTGGCCGGTGGCTGGCTGTACGGCTGGGCCTGGCTCGACCCCGCCACCGGCGTGCTCGGGGCGGTGGTGGTCGCGCTATGGGCCAAGCGCCTGTTGGCCGACACCGGCAAGGTGCTGCTCGATCGGGAGATGGACCACCCGGTGGTTGGCGAGATCCGCGAGGCCATTGAAGAAGGCGGCAAGCGCAGCGAGACGCGCGTCGCCGATCTGCATGTCTGGCGCGTCGGCAAGGCGGCATATGCGTGCGCCGTGAGCGTCGTGACCCATGACGACCACCTGACGCCCGACACCGTCCGCGGCTGGATCGCCCAGCACGAGGAAGTGGTGCATTCGACGGTTGAAATCAACCTCTGTGATCCACGCTGATCCGCGGCGGGCGCAAACCCGGCCTGGCTGGGCAAGGTGCTGCGCCCACCGGCCTGAACCGCAAGGGTACCGCGCCAGCCCCGGCCTGTGACCTGCTTCGCACTGCGGCTGACTGGTGTCCGGCAGACTCCTAGGCAACGCTGGAGGAAAACTGCCTGCTGCCCATCGCCAGCAATGCTGCGAGACAAAAGCAGGCACCTGCCCAGAACGTCATGGAAGGTCCCCACACTTCCCACAGCAGTCCGGCCAAAGCGCTGGACATGAGCATGGCCAGGCCACTGACGAGGTTGAAGAACCCGTAAGCCGTACCTCTCAGTTCAGCAGGCGCTCTGTCGGCCACCATGGCGGCAAGCAAGCCTTGGCTCATCCCCATGTGAACGCCCCAAAGGGCAACGCCGGCCAAGAGCGCTGACCAGTGCGTCGCCAACGCGAGCACCGCATCGGCTCCCATCAAGATGACCAGGCTGAGTCCCAGCAACTTCTGATGACTCATGCGGTCGGCCAACTTGCCCAAGGGGTAGGCGCATCCGGCGTACACGACGTTCATGGCGACCATGACCAGCGGTACCAGCGCCAAGGGAACGCCCAGCCCCTGGGCCCGCAGGACGAGGAATGCTTCGCTGAAGCGAGCCAGCATGAACAAGGCACCGATTGCGACCACCCACCAGAAAGCTCTGTCCAACTTCCGCAGGCCCTCTCGATTGAGCGGGTTGGTTCGCCGCTGGCGCAACTGGCTGGCGGGTTCGCGCAGGCCAAAGGCAAGAACCGCAACAGCGGCGACCCCGGGGACCACCGCGACCCAGAATACGGCCCTGAAGTCGTTCTGCCATACCAGCATGAGGACGACCGCCAGTAGCGGCCCGGTGAATGCGCCGATGGTGTCAAGCGCCTGCCGCAGTCCGAAAGCCGCGCCGCGCAACTCGGGTGGCGTGACGTCGGCAACCAGCGCGTCACGAGGCGCGCCGCGGATGCCTTTACCGACTCGGTCAGCGAAGCGTGCCGCCACCACCCAGCCGACGCCGGTCGCCATCGCAAAGACGGGTTTCGACAAGGCGCCAAGCCCATAGCCCAGGACCGCAAGGCCTTTTCGCCGACCAAGGTAGTCGCTCAAAACGCCAGAGAAAACCTTGGTAATGAGCGCGGTTGCTTCGGCGACGCCCTCGATGACACCGACCGTGAACACACTGACTCCAAGTGTGGTGACGAGGAAAAGCGGCAGCAGGCTGTGAATCATCTCGGACGAAATGTCCATGAGCAGGCTGACAAAGCCCAAGACCCACACGCCTCTCGGTATGCGTTTCAGGGTGCTGGGCATTTCGCTCATCGACGCCGCCGCCGTTCAGCTGCGGAAACTGATTTCAATCGCGTGCAACACTGCCTTGTGCTGACGCATCCAGAGGCC
>JAQGNA010000165.1 GCA_028292075.1 Rhodoferax sp.
CGATCCCCGTCTTGGAGGCCTGCAGCAGCACGGCGCGCCCGCCCTGGTTCTGGCCGTTGACGAACTTGGTGGGGCCGTAGGGCATGAAGTGGTCGGACCAGGTGCTGGCCTCGAGCGCGGCGATCACGGCTTCCTTGTCTGCCGTCTTGGCGCGCTCCAGCGCGTCGGCATAGCACTTCACCGCGTTGTAGGCGCAGTAGACCTCGAAAGTGAACAGCTCGCCCTTGGCCTCGACGCGCTTTTTCATGTCGATGGCCTTCGGATTGCGCGGGTTGTACCAATGGTTGAAGTCCATCGTGTACTGCGCCACGTCGGGCATTTCCTTGACGAACTTGTAGTTGAAGCCACCGCCGAGCACGGTGAAGACGCCGGCCAGGTCCACCTTCTGCTGGTACATGGTGCGGGCCATCAGCACGTATTCGTTCTGGTAGTTGCTCATGATCACGATGTCCGGCTTCACGGATTTGATGCGCAGCACCAGGTTCGAGAAATCACGGGTCGGGGTGGCATGCTTCAGCACCTCCTTCACCTCGATGCCAATGGCGGCCAGCTTGGCCGAGAGCATCTTGGCGGTGCTGGTGCCGAATTCCGAATCCTCGTGCACGATGACGGCCGTCTTGGCCGCGCCGCCCGCCGCCTTGTTGACCGCGGAGAGGCCCGCGAAGGCGTCGTCCACGCACTTGCCATTGCCGGGCGCCAGGCGGAAGATATTCTTCAGGCCGCGGCTGACCAGCGTGTCGGACACACCGACGTCGATCATGAACGGCGTGTTGTACTTGGCCGCCGCCTGGGTGGCCGGCAGTGCGATGGCGCTCGAGAAGCAGCCCACGTAAGAGGACACGCCCTCCTGCTGCATGCGCTCGACTTCCGACACACCGACTTCGGGGCGCGACTGCGAGTCGCCCAGCACACCTTCGAGTTTGGTGCCACCCATCGACTTGATGCCACCGGCCGCGTTGATCTCGTCGATGGCCCACAGCGCACCGAGCCGCGACTGCCCACCGTTGTAGGCCAGGGCACCGCTGACCGGATGGAGCAGGCCGATCTTGACCGGCTTGGCCTGGGCGAGCAACAGACCGGGGGCTCCAAGTACGGCACTGGCGGCCCCAGCTTGAAGAACGAGGCGGCGAGACAGGCGTGCATTCGAAGTCATGGGGTGTCCTCGGGTGGGTTAAGAACTTTAATGTTCCATAAATAGAACAATTAGCCTAGACTATGAACGCAACACGAAAACAAGTCAACGCCCGCAGGCCTCAATCGCGCACCGCGCAGCCATTCGATGGACCACACGCTCTACGACTACTCGGCGCTGCCGACACGTGCGCCGCTGCACTGGGCCGACGGCACGGGGCTGGCGGCCTTCGCCGTGCTGTTCCTGGAGCACTGGGAATTCATGCCACCGCCCGACGCGCTGCGAGACCCGCGCATGGTCGGGGAGTTCGGCAGCTTCACGCCAGACTACCGCAGCTGGTCGCAACGCGAGTACGGCCTGCGCATCGGCATCTTCCGGGTGATCGACGCCCTGCGACAGGCCGGCGTGCGTCCGGCGGTGGCGGCCAATGCCATGGCCGTGCGCCGCCTGCCGCGGCTGGTCGAACTGTTCAATGACTGGGGCTGCGAGTGGATCGCACACGGCGAGGCCGCGACCCGCATGCTGCACTCCGGCATGCCGCTCGCCGAGCAGCGCCGCCATGTCGTCGATGCCATGTCCACCATCGAAGACGCCACGGGACACCGGCCGACGGGCTGGCTCGGCCAGGACTGGGGCAGCACGCCCGACACGCCGGCGCTGCTGGCCGAGGCCGGCCTGCGCTACACGCTCGACTGGTCGAACGACGACCAACCCTACTGGATGCACACCACCCCGCCGCTGCTGTCGATCCCGCTGTCGTCCGAGTGGGACGACGTGCAATGCCAGTGGCTGCGCCACATGGAGCCTCGTGCCCATGCCGAGCTCGCCGCCACTGCCTTCGCGCGGCTGCACACCGAGGCCGCGAAGCACCGGCGCGCCGCGGTTTTCGGCCTGCCGCTCCACCCCTGGCTGAGCGGCATGCCCAGCCGTATCCGCGCGCTGCACGAACTGCTTGCGCGCCTGCGTTCGCACCCTGGCGTGGCATGGACCACGCCGGGTGCGCTGTTCGATCAAGTGCCCGGGAGATGACTGCTTTGGACTACCTCGACACCTTCAGCCGGTTCGCCGCCGACATCGGTTTCTCTCGCCTGGCCGCCCCGGTGCAGGCCCAGGTCCGCTGGATCCTCGCCGACACCGTGGCCGCGATCGTCGCCGGCTCGGCCGAGCCCGAGATGCGCGCCCTCGCCGGGGCGCAGCAAGGCGCCGGCAATGCCACGCTGGTGGGCCGGGGCCGTACGGTTGGCGGCGATACCGCGGCACTGCTCAACGGCACGGCGGGCACCTTCCTCGAGATGGACGAGGGCAACCGTTTCTCCAAGGGCCATCCTGCCATCCATGTGATCCCGGCTGCATTGGCCTTGTGCGAAGAAGGCGGCGGCGATGCGCAGACGTTTCTTTCAGCATTGGTGGCCGGCTACGAGGTAGGTTCGCGCCTGGGTGCCTCTGCCCGGCTGCGCTCGGCCATGCATCCGCACGGCACATGGGGCACGGTAGGGGCGGCGGCGGCCTGCGCCCGCGTGGCCGGGCTGGGGGCGGATG
>JAQGNA010000599.1 GCA_028292075.1 Rhodoferax sp.
CTGGTGCGCCATGACCACCTCGCCGCTCAGCTTGCGCGTCTTGCAGGTGCCACACGCGCCGCTGCTGCAGGACGACGGCAAGCGGATCCCGGCCGCGGCGGCGGCTTGCAAAATCGTCTGTTCGCTCAGACAGGTGAAGCTCTGGCCCAGTTTGGCGAGTTCGATGCGATGGCCGGCCAGTAAGGCCGCCTCGGGCTGCCGCGGCGCCGGCGCCACCGATGCAGGCTGACCGGCATCCTCAAAGGCAAAGCTCTCTTCGCGGTACCGGGCCATTTCGAAGCCGGCCTGGTCCAGCAGCTGCCGCACCGCGGCCATGAACGGCGCCGGTCCACAGGTGTAGACATCGCGGCGCAGGAAGTCGGGCGCGATGTGGGCGAGGCGGGCGCCATCGAGCCGGCCCAGGTGACCGGCGTAGGCGCTGCCCGGCACATGGCGCTCGCACACCGTGGCCAGCCGCAGGCGCGGCATGGCGCGTGCCATGGCGGCCAGCTCTTCTGCGAACAGCAGGTCGTCGGTCGTCCTCGCGCAATGCAGGAACACGATGTCTGCGTCGCTTGCCAGGTCGTGCAGTGCCCGCGTCATCGACATGAGCGGCGTGATGCCGCTGCCGCCCGAGGCGAACAGATAGCTGGGCGCGGTTGGTGAGCCCGGTGCGCTCACCAAGCCCGTCGCGGGCATGGTGAAGCAGCTGAAGCTGCCGGCCGGCCCCATCGCCCCGAGGGCCATGCCGGGCGAAAGGTGGTCGTGCAGCCAGTTCGACACGGCGCCGCCAGGAACCCGCTTCACGGTGATGCTCACCAGGTCCGGGCGGGTGGGCGTGCTCGAGAGCGTGTAGCAGCGGTTGACGCGCTGGCCGCCGATGTCCAGCTCGAAGGTGACGAACTGCCCTGGCAGGTAGCGAAAGCTGCGCGGCGCACTGGCGGCGAGCACGAAGGTCTTGACGTCGTGCGTCTCCTGGCGCACCTGCACGCAGTGCAGCGTTTCGTCATGTCCGGTGGACCAGGGGCGGGCGGCGGGCGCCGAGAAGTCGATGGCGTGGCGAGTGGCTGGCATGGCGGCGCGGGTCAGTTGGTCGTGTCGGACAGCCGGCGCACATACCAGCTGCAGAACTTCTCGACCAGCCCTTCGGTGAACGGCGAATAGGGCCCGGGCTCGTAAGCGCCCGAGGCGATGCCGATCTGCGATTCCTCCACCAGCCGGCGGTCCTGGGCATTGGTCGCGTTCCAGACCGCGGTGAGGTTGTCGACCGTGTAGTCGACGCCTTCGACCGCGTCCTTGTGCACGCACCAGGTCGTTCGCACCAGGGTCTTGCCGGCGGAGATCGGCAGCACCGAAAAGCTCACGACATGGTCGCTCATGAAGTGGTGCCAGGAGTTCGGCTGGGTCCAGAACGAGAGACCACCGAGCGCCGGGTCGGTCAGGTTGCCGAGCAGCTTCGTCGAGGCGACTTCGGCGTTCATGGTTTGCGACTGCCCGGAGCGGTCGATCGGCAGGCGTTGCGTGCGGTAGCCCGTGGTGCGGGTGTCGAGCGTGTCGATTTCGGCCGACGGCAGGCCCATCTTCTCCCAGCGCGCATGGCAGGCGTCCATGATCTCCTGAAAGCGCTGCAGGCCCTCGGCATGTTGCGCATCGGGCTGGTAGCCGAAGCCGTACTCATAGAGCGACACCGTCAGCTCTGGATGGTTGCCCACGCAGTGGTAGCACTCGCGGTTGTTCTCGAGGGTGAGCTTCCAGTTGCAGTCTTCGATCAGGTCGACCTGCGCCGCCACCTTGCAGTTGTCCAGCGCATGCGGCGCGAGGTAGGGCGTCATCTCCGCCGCCATCTGGGCGAAGTCTTCGGGTGGAGACTCGGCCAGGCAGATGAAGATGAGGCCGGACAGCGTGCGCAGGTGCACCGGCTTGAGCCCCAGTCCGCGGGGATCGAAGTCCTCGCCCATGTGCTTGGCATGGACCAGCTTGCCGGTCATGTCGTAGGTCCACTGGTGGTAGGGGCAGACGATGTTGCCCACCATGCCCTGCGGCGTGGCGCACAGGCGCGATCCACGGTGCCGGCAGACGTTGTGGAAGGCGCGGAGCTGCAGGTCGTCGTCGCGCACGATGAGCACGGAATTCTTGCCGAAGTCCACGGTGATGTAGTCGCCCGGCTCGGGCACCTGCGGCGTCACCGCCACGAAGATCCAGTGCTTGCCGAAGATGTGCGCCATGTCGGACTCGAGCACGCTTTCGCTCAGGTAGAAGGGCGCCTCCAGGCTGTAGCCCGGCCGGCGGCGGGCCAGCAGTTCGCGGGTGAGCAGCGTGGCGGCGGAGAGATTTCGGTTCATCGAGAAGGCTCCTCAGAAGGGAACGAGAGAATGGGATCGCAGGTAGGCGAGCACGGCTTCGGCCTTGCTTGTTGGGTCGCCGGTGCGCAGCACGGTGCCGCCGGTCGCGGGAGATTCGACCGCCGCCAGCATGCGGGCATGCCCGCTCTGCACGGTGCGCGCTTCGAGCACCTGGAGGCGCCGGCTCCGCGGCACCAGTTGCGGGTCCGTGGTGAACCGGAGGTCGGCCGCCGATGTGGCCGGCTGCGCTGGCGCCGGCGTGCGCAAGATTTGCCCGGCCATCGCGGCCGACAACGCATGCCGAAGTGCAACGGGCGCGGCGGCGCTAACGGCCAGCACGGCGGGCGGCAGCACGCGCAGGCGCCGACGTCCACCGCGGGGCAGCGCCTGGGTCACCGTCCAGGCCGGGCCGTCGGGTTCGATGGCCACCACGTCGGTCACC
>JAQGNA010000390.1 GCA_028292075.1 Rhodoferax sp.
TGCTGAGCAGCTCGAGCCATTACCCGGCGGACCGCGCCGCGCTGCAGCGGCCCGACCTGCTGGCCGGCCGCCGTCCGCGCACCATCAACATGAGCACCATCGGCGACGCGCTGCTGGACGAACACGCCCCGAAGATCGAGGCGCTGGTGGTTTACAACAGCAACCCCGTGGCGGTCGCGCCGGACTCGGGCAAGGTGGTGCGCGGCTTCGCGCGAGAAGACCTGTTCACCGTGGTGCTGGAGCATTTCCAGACCGACACCTGCGACCATGCCGACTATGTGCTGCCGGCCACGACGCAGCTCGAGCATTGGGACGTGCACACGTCGTACGGCCACACCGACGTGCTGCTGAACCAGCCCGCCATCGCGCCCATCGGGCAGTGCAAGACCAACACGCAGATCTTCCGCGAACTGGCCGCCCGCATGGGCTTCGACGACCCCTGCTTCCAGGAAAGCGACGAGCAGCTCTGCCGCACCGCGTTCGGCGAGCGGGTCGACTTCGCCACGCTGCTGGTACAGGGCCATGCGACGCTCGACATTCCCGACGCGCCATTCGCCGACGGCAAGTTTCCAACGGCATCGGGCCGCTGTGAATTCTTCAGCGCCCGGCTCGCGGCCCAGGGCCAGGACGGCCTGCCCGACTACCTGCCGAACCACGAGCCCATCGGCGGCTCGGCCGATTACCCGCTGGCCATGATCTCACCGCCGGCGCGCAACTTCCTGAACTCGACCTTCGTCAACGTGACCAGCCTGCGCGACATCGAAGGCGAGCCGCTGCTGGAGATCAGCGCCGGTGACGCCGAAGCGCGCGGCATCGCCAGCGGCATGACGGTGCGGGTGTTCAACGGCCGGGGCAGCTACCGCTGCAAGGCTAAGGTGACGCCGCGCGCGCGCGAAGGCGTGGTGCACGGCATGGGAATCTGGTGGCGCAAGCTGGGCATGGACGGCCGCAACGTGAACGAGTTGACCAGCCAGCGGCTGACCGACATGGGCCGTGCGCCGACGTTCTACGATTGCCTGGTGGAGGTGGTGCGAGACGAGATCTAGGAGCTGAAGGTCTGGTCGGCTTGAAGGCCTGCCGGCATCTGGCCTGACCGGATCTGGGCGGATCTCGCTGGTCAGGTGGCCGGCCAGGTGAGCCGGACCCTGGCGGCCGGTGGCCGCCGTGGCAGCCCATTGCGGGCTGCCGGTACCTCAGATCAGGCGGCGACCGACTTCTTGCCGGTCTTGGCCTTGCCGGTGGGCTCTACCGGATTGACGACCTGCCAGATGGTCTTGAATTTGGTTTCGGGAATCGGCAATGGATGGGTGCGTGGGGTCTCGGCACGTGCAGCGGGAGCGGTGGCGGAAGCGGATGCAACTTTCTTGGTCATGGAATCTTCTGGGGTTTTAACGGGCCCGATTGTCGCAGCATCGCCGATCCACCTGCCATGGCGTGGGTTTGGCCCCACGCCCACACCCCGTAAAAATGCCGCAATGGGGGAGGCGAATCGCTCCAGAAACCGCTCCGCCCGCTTGCGGGCACAATGCGCCCTTTGCACTTGCGCCGCAGTCACCGCCAACTGGCGAAACGCCGGCCCCGAACATGACCGACACCATCACCGTGGACTCCGCTCCCACCAGCCCCACCAGCCTTCCCGGCCAGGACATTCCAGCGGCCGCGCCCGCTGCGGTTTCCGCCCTGCCCGAGGCCTCCAGCCCACCCAACGGCGACGTCGCCACCGCGGTCGCCGGTGAACCTTCCGACCAACCGGCGCGCCAGGCCCGTGGCCGCCGGGGCCAGGGTGGCCAGGCCGGTGCCCCGCAGGCTGCGCCGCGTGGCCAGGGCGGGCGTGGCGGCGACCAGCGCCAGGGCGGCGGTGGGCGCCGGCCGGGCCAGGGTCAGGGTCAGGGCCAGAGCCGTGGCCCCGCTTCTGGCAATGCCCGCCCGCAAGCCCCCGTCCACCCCGTGCTGCTGCGCCTGCGCGAGCTGTACCCGGTGGTGTTCGGCGGCAAGCCGCTGCCGCTCAAGCTCGGCACCTTCCATGACCTGGTTGCCGCGCACCCCGACGCCTTCGATGCCAAGGAACTGCGCGAAGCGCTGGGCCAGCACACGCGTTCGAGCCGCTACCTGGAGCAGGTGGCCACCGGCGTGAAGCGGCACGATCTGCAGGGCGAGCCGGTTGAAGACCTCGCCCCCGAGCATGTGCACCAGGCCATCATGGAGATGTCGCGCCGCGACCGCTCCGGACCGCGCGAGGCCGCCCAGGCGAAGGTCAGGCTGCGTTTGCGCAATGCCTTCGAGGCCTCGGGCCTGAGCCGCAGCGAATACGCCGAACGCGTGAAGCCGCCGATCGAGGAATGGAACGCCCTGCTCGACCACGCCTATGCCGAGCATGGTGATTCCGGCGCGAAGCGGGAGGCCCTGCGCCGCGCCTTCGAAGCCAGCGGCCTGAGCGTCGAACAGTTCGCCAGCGACTACGGCCTCGCACTCGACACCGTGCAGGCCGCCGTCGGCTGAAGCCCGACCGCTGTCGCGCATGGGCACCCGCCACATGAGCACCAACCCCCTGTTCCAGGCCGAAGGCATCGCATTCGCCTACCCCGGGGAGCCGGCGCTGCTGCACGGCTTCGACTGCACGGTGGGCGCCGGGGTCACTCAGCTGCATGGCGACACCGGCAGCGGCAAAAGCACGCTGCTGAAAATTTTCGCCGGCGTCCTGCGCGGCACCGGCTCGCTGACGCTGTGCGGCACCCGTCTTGACATCGATCCCGCGGCTTACCGTCGCCAGGTGTTCCATGTCGACCCGGCCACCGAAGCCTACGACCAGGTGAGCGGAAGGGCCTGCACCGACACCCTGATGACCGGTGACCCTGGCTTCGACCGGGCTGCCTGGCAGGCGCTGGTGTCGGACTTCAACCTCGACGAGCACATCGACAAGCCCATGTACATGCTTTCGACCGGCAGCAAGCGCAAGGTCTGGCTTGCCGCGGCGCTGGCGTCGCCCCGGCCACTGGTATTGCTGGACGAACCGACCGGCGGGCTCGACGGGCCCTCCGTCCGCGCACTCTGGCGTCGCCTGGGCGAACTTGCGGAACAGGGGCAGCAGGCGGTGGTCGTGGCCCGCAGCGAACGCATCGCGCAGGTGCCGCTGGCTGGCCTGCTCACGCTGCCCGGCGGCGCCTCCTGAGTGGCTTTCAGAGGCCGGTGAATCGCCGCACGGTCCAGAAGTAGGCGCCGTATGGCAACCACTTCAAGGCCTTCATCGCGCCGGTGAAACGCTTCGGAAAGTGCGTCTCGAATTCGCCCTTTCGCCAGCCCAGCAGCATGGCGTCGGCAGCCTGCTCGGGCGAGATCAGCGCGGGCATGGTGAAGCCGTTCTGTGCCGTGAGCGGCGTCTTCACGAACCCTGGACAGATGAGATGCACGCCGATGCCATGGTCGAGCAGGTCGAGGTAGAGCGTTTCGGCGAGGTTGATGAGCGCCGCCTTGGTCGGCCCGTAGGCCAGGCTCTGCGGCAGGCCACCGTAGCCGGCGACGCTGGCGATCAGGCTGATGTGGCCGGCCTTCCGCGCCAAAAAGTGCGGCAGTACGGCCTGGATCACCGCCAGCGCGCCGCTGTAGTTCACGGCCAGGTGGTGCATGAGCGCCGCGGTGTCGAAGTCGGTGGCGCGCATCGGCAAGTAGGTGCCGGCGCAGTAGACGACCGCGTCGAGCGTACCGCCCGCCAGTACGGCGCGGCTGGCACGCGCCACGGCTTCGGTGTCGGTCACGTCGAGCGGCAGGGCCACCGAACCCGGATGCGCGGTGGCGAAGCTGTCGAGCGCTTTGGCGTCGCGCGCCGAAACCACCACCTTCGCGCCGCGTGCATGCAGCGCCTGCGCAGTGGCCAGGCCGATGCCGCTGGAGGCGCCGACCAGCCAGACGGTCTTGCCGCGCCAATCCGCCACCGGTGGGTTCAGCGACATGACGGCACCGCGCTGGTCATCAGGTGTTGAATGGGGGCGGTCATCGCTTGATGAATGTCAGGGTGACGTCACCCAGGTGCACACCGAATTTCGACATCGCGGCCTTGTTCAGCATGACCTGGTCGGTCATCAGGTACATCCAGTCGTCGAACTGCACGGCATAGACCTTGTCGCCCACCGGCAGCGACAGCGTGTAGCGCCAGTTGAAGGCGTTGCCGCGCTCCTGGCCCGCTGCTTCACCGATGACGTCGTCCGCGCGGCCGGTATAACGGCCATCGGCGCCACGGGTCAGGCGCCAAACGCGCTTCTGGGTCGTGCCGTCGCTGTAGCTGAAGCTTTCGTCGAGTACGCCCTCGTCGCCCGTCCAGCTGCAGCGCATGACCACGGTAAAGCGCTTCACCACCTTGCCGCTGCGGTCGGTGAAGACGCCATAGGCGTCGAGCACGCCGTCGAAGTAACGGCGCAGGTCGAGCTGCGGCTTCTCGCCCGCATGGTCTTCGACGCGAGGGCCGGCGCAGCCAGCGAGCGCTGCGGCGCTGGCAACGAGCAGGAGGAAGCGGCGTTTCATGGGTGGGGCTCCGGTTGCAAAAATGCGGTGACGCGCGGTCGGATGACCAGCAGGTAGAGACATGCCGCCGCGGCCGCTTTCAGCGCGCAGGGCAGCAGGCCGTAGGCATAGCCGAGCGCCTGGAGCGCGGCTGGATCACGGCTGCCGGGGCTGTAGCCGAACACGGCCAGCACGGGCAGCGCCAGGCCGGCGGCGAGCGCGAGGTTGAGCTTGGTGGCGAAGTTCCACCAGCCAAAATAGCGGCCGGCGGCGGTTTCGCCCGGCATGCCGGCAGCGACTTCGGCCGGGGCGGCCTGGCGGTGCGACAGCAGTCCGGCCAGCATGGCGCCGGGCAGGGCCAGGTCGGTACCGAGTGCCGCGCCCGACAGCGCGCAGACCACCAAAAAGGCCGTGCTCTGCCCCGCCCCCAGCTGCGCGGCCCAGATGAACACCGCAATCGACAGCGTCATGCCGCACAGCCAGGTGCGCGCCAGCCCGAACCGGGGCACCAGGCGCAGCCAGAGCGGGATCGCGGCCGCGGCGCAGACGAAATAAAGGCCGAGGAACGCTGGCTCCATGCCGGCCGGCGCCTGGAGCCGGTCCTGCACGAAGAACAGCACCAGCGTGGCCGGCACGGCACTGGCAATGC
>JAQGNA010000401.1 GCA_028292075.1 Rhodoferax sp.
TGTGGCCCGCGACCGGATGGGTTCTGCTGCGCTTCACCAACACCGACGTCCCCTGGTGGGATGCCTTCCCCACGGCGCTCAGCCTGGTCGGTCAATTCCTGCTGGGGCGGAAGTACGTGGAGAACTGGCTGTTGTGGCTCGCGGTCAACACCGCGAGCGTCGGGCTGTTCGCGTACAAGGGGCTGTGGCTCACCGCGCTCCTCTATACGGTGTTCATCGGCCTGAGCGTGATCGGTTGGCAAGCATGGCGGACGCGCCTGGGCGCTGGGGCGGCGGCGTGACCACAGCAGTCGCCACCATCGCGCTGTTGGGCACGGAGAGCACCGGCAAGACGGCGTTGGCGGCGGCGCTTGCCCAGGCGCTGTCGGCACGCGGCCATCCGGTTGCGGTGGTGACCGAATGGCTGCGCGAATGGTGCGACCGCGAGGGCCGCACCCCGCGCCCCGACGAACAACAAGCCATCGCCGTCAAGCAGACCGAGCGCATGGCCCAGGCGGCGGCAGGTTTGGCGTCGGGCAGCGCCATCCGCACGGCTTACGTGGTGGCGGACACCACCGCATTGATGACCGCCGTCTACAGCGACTGGCTGTTCAGCGACCAGGCGCTCTACCCCGACGCCCTGGCGGCACAACGTGCATGCACCCATACGCTGGTGACCGGGCTGGACCTGCCCTGGGTGGCCGACGGCCTGCAGCGCGACGGTCCGCAGGTGCGTGAACCGATCGACGCCTTGCTGCGACAGCGGTTGGGCGAGGCAGGCCTGCCCTACCAGGTGGTCTACGGTCGCGGCGGCGAGCGGCTGGACAACGCTTTGCGGGCGATCGGCCTGGCGCACACCGACCATGCATCGCAGCCTCCAGCGCCCACCCGGCGCTGGGTCTGGCACTGCGACAAATGCAGCGATCCAGCCTGCGAGCACCAGTTGTTCAGCCGCCTGCCGCGAAGCTGACCTGCGCCCTGGCGCCGCTTACTGAACGCTGCTCGGCCCCGGCAAGGTCGCATCCGGCTTGACGAACAGCTGCGCCGCGTCCACTGCATCAAAGCGGTATTGCTGCCCGCAAAACTCGCAGCCAACCTCCACGTCCTCGCGTTCCGAAAGGATGCCTTCGACCTCGTCGCGGCCGAGGCTCTGGATCATGTTGCCGACCCGCTCGCGGCTGCAGGTGCAGTGGAACTTCGGCGCCGTTTCGCCCTGGTACGGGGCGAACATCAGCACCTGCTCTTCCCAGAACAGCCGGCGGAGGATGGTGTCGACGTCGAGTGTGAGCAGTTCCTCGCGTTTCAGCGTGGAGGCCAGGTGCGCGATGCGGTTGTAGTGCTCGTTGACGCCGATCTCGTCCTCGTCGGTCTGGCGGCCGGCGGCGAGGTTAGCCTCGCCCTTGGCCGGCAGACGCTGGATCAACAGGCCGGCGGCCACCGTCTCGTCGGCGGCCAGCACCATGAGCGTGTCGAGCTGTTCGCTTTGCAGCATGTAGTGCTGCAGCACGTCGCTGACTTTCTCCAGCTTTTCGCGCTGGTCGCCGAACAGCGGCACCACGCCCTGGTACGGCTGCTGGCCGGGGAACCGGGTCTTGGGGTCGAGCGTGATGGCGCAACGGCCCTGGTTGGTCTGGTTGACCATGTCGCTCAACGTCGCGTCGCCCGGCACCTGGCCCATGACGCTCGCCGTGGCGCGCAGGCTGAGGTCGGGCTGCATCTCGACCACGGCCAGCTTCACCGGTCCGTCACCGAAGACCTGCAGCACCAGCGCACCGTCGAACTTGATGTTCGACTGCATCAAGGCCGCGGCCGCCGTCATTTCGCCCAGCAGCTCGGCCACCGGCGTGGGGTAAGGGCCGACCGTGGTGTTCGACGCACGGCGCCGCAAGATCTCCTGCCAGGCGTCGGTCAGCCGCACGATGGAGCCGCGCACCGGCAGGCCGTCGAAAATGAATTTGTGGAGTTCGGACACGCTTGGACCCTGACAATCTAAAAAGAAGAAGTGCGGCTCAACCCAGCTTTTTCAACGTGCCGCGGTAACGGGCCGCGTTTTGCACATAGTGCTGCGCGCTGCGCCGCAGGCCGTCGATCTGCTCTGGCGTGAGCTGGCGCACCACCTTGGCGGGGCTGCCGAGGATCATCGAACCGTCGGGAAACTCCTTGTTCTCGGTGACCAGCGCACCCGCGCCCACCAGGCAATTCTTGCCGATGCGGGCGCCG
This sequence comes from Rhodoferax sp., assembly GCA_028292075.1. The sequence continues at coordinate 2,200 of JAQGNA010000401.1, forward strand.
TTGAGCACCACCGCGCCGATGCCGATGAGCGTCTCGTCGCCGATGGTGCAGCCGTGCAACATCACCTGATGACCGATGGTGACATCCTCGCCAATCACCAGCGGCAGGCCCTCGTCGGTGTGCAGCACGCTGAGGTCCTGCACGTTCGAGCCGCGGCCGATGCTGATGAGGTGGTTGTCGCCCCGGATCACCACGCCGAACCAGACGCTGACATCGTCGGCCAGCGCCACGTCGCCGATGACTTCGGCGCTGTCGGCCACCCAGGCCGTCGGCGCGCAGCGGGGGGATTTTTCGTCGAGTTCGTAGAGGGCCATGGCTGCTCCGAAAGATCAGTGGATGGAAGCCACGATTGTAGGGAACGGCGCCTGCCGCCCATGCCGCCAATGCCGCCGATGCCACCTATGCCACCTATGCCGCCGATTCGATCTCCCGGACCACCTGGACGATGCTGTCCGCCGCCACCGCCCCGGAGAACAGAAACCCCTGCACCCCATAACAGCCGAGCGAGCGCAGCCGATGGTAGACCCAGGCGTCTTCAACCCCTTCGGCGATGACCTGGACATTGAGGTTCTTCGCGAGCTCCATGGTCGAACTGACGATGGTGGCGCTCGAGGGGTGGGTGCGCATCTGCCGGATGAACTGCTGGTCGATTTTCAGGAAGTGCAGCGGCAGCTGCTGCAGATGGAGCAGCGAGCTGTAGCCGGTGCCGTAGTCGTCGACGCTGATCTTCACGCCCAGCGCCATCAAACCCGACAGCACCTTGCGGACATGGACCGGGTCGGACAAGGCGCTCGATTCGGTGATCTCGATCTCCAGATGCTTGGCGGGCATGCCGGTTTGGGAGAGCACGTCGCCGATCTCGCGGACCAGATCGAAATGCATGATGTCGCGGGCCACCACGTTGAGCGCGATACCGATGACCAGCCCCTGCGCGCTCCAGGCGTGCCATTGCTTGACCGCGTCGTGCAGTACCACGGTGAACACCTGGTGTGCGAGGTCAGTGGCTTCGATCGCGGGCAGGAACTCGGCCGGCATGACCAGGCCGCGCTCAGGGTGCTGCCACCGGATCAGCGCCTCGACTCCGATGACCTTGGTGCTGAGGACATGCACCTTGGGCTGGTAGTGCACCATGAGCTGGCTGCCCGTCACCGCCCCGCGGAAATCCGCCAGCACCCAGCTCTTGTCCTCGGCCACGTCCTCGCGCTCATCGTAAAGCGCCACCTGCGACTGGCTTTCCTTGGCCCAACCGAGCGCCCGTTCGCTCTGCTTCAGCATGGAGGCGAAATTGAGTTTCTCGACCGGATCGGCGATCGACACGCCAATGCTGCACATGACCCGCACCGACGCACCATTGACAAGCACCGGCTGGTCCAGCAGGCGGTGGATCGCCCAGGCCTGGGCCACGAACGCGTTCCGGTCCTCGATGTTGTTCATGAGCAGCGCGAACTCGTCGCCGTCGACCCGCGCAAAGAGATGGGCTTCGCGCAGGGTCTCGGCGGACAGACGCTCTGCCACCGCCTTGATGATCATGTCGCCCATGTGAAAGCCGAAGCTGTTGTTGATGGACTTGAAGCCGTCGATGTCGATCAGCAACAGCCCGTTTTGACGGTCTGACCTGAACGCACCCGTGCGGATCACATGCTCCATGTGGCTGCGGTTTGGCACCCCGGTGAGCATGTCGGTGCGGTTCTGCTGTTCCAGCAGCCGGTTGGTCCGCGCCATCTTGAGGATCGAAGCCCTGAGCTCGACCCAACCCACCACCAGTAAAAGGAAGAACCCGGCCACGATTCCGAGAGTCGCCGGATGCAGCTCGTCGTAATGGCGCGCCAGCAAGCCCGCAGGCAAAAGCATCACCAGCGGCAGCAACAGCGCCAGCACCTTGTCGGCATGGCCGCTTTCGTCGCTGCTGCGCGGGGCGGCGAGCATGTCCATGTCGGGGTGCAAAGCCACCGCGCCCAAAAAGACGTAGCCGTAGAGCCAGACGATCAGGTTGGTATCGCTGGGCACGCCCAGGCTTGCGCTGGTGCCGTGAAAGAGCGCCTCCCCCATGCCGAAGCAGAGCATGGCCGCGCTCAACAGCAGGAACACCCGCGATTTGTAGGCTTGACTGCTGGTCCAGACCCAAAGGAGCATGCCGATCTCCAGGAAGGCAACGGTCGGATAGATCATGCGAAACGTCTGAGGACGGTCCAGCGCGAAGCCGTAACGCAGGATGGTGGGCAAGAACAGAAACTGCCAGCCGAGCAGGATCAGGCTCGTGGCAAGCACGCAACCCTGAAAGAAGCCATGCCGTGGAAAGTCGCGGTGCAGCCGGCTGGCAAATTGCCACAGCCCGGCCAGGTAGCAGACGTGCCCTGCCAGCAAAAGCCCATCGGCCATGGAAAGGCCTGCTCCGAAGGTTCCGCTCACGTCAGTATTGGCTTGAATCAATCCACCGACTGCCTGGGTCAGCATGAAGGTCAGCAATAAGACCCACGGGGAGTTCAGCTTCGGCCGGTGTAACCACAGGCCCCAGCCCATGCCCACAACGCTGTAGAAAACGACCGCGAAATACAGCGGGTCGCGCCATTCCATGCCTGGCAGCGGCACGGCAAGCGCAGCGGACAGGCCCAGGATGAGGAACCTCTTGCAGATATTCATGGCGGACGGTGGTGACGGACATGCGCGCAACGGCCCAACACTCGCGGTTGGTACTTCAAGACGCTGCCTTGCGCAGGGAGATGGTCGTCAAGGCAAGGCCAGATGACATGCTATGTAGATTGAACACAGCAAGTTATGCGAATTGGTAAGTATGCAATACACAGGCGGACGAACTTGCATGGCAGTTTTGCGCTCTGCCAACATCTGCAAGATGGCGGGTGCGATCGCATGGGTGTGGGTATGGCGTCGCCCCGGTTAGGATGCCGCCATGAAATCCCTTCGCACGCAATGCCTTGAACTGCTTGCCGAGCGGGACCCGGGCCTGAAATGCCGGCAAGCACGTCAGCTCGACCTGGCCGACACCATTGGGGGCAGTGAGAAGCTCGAAGCGGCCCTTCCCCTGCCAGGCTTGCCTGACCGCCCGGAGCTGTTCGCCAAGCTGCAGTTCAAGAAGCTCTCGCTCCGAACGGTGGAAGGACGCTCGGCGCTGGTTCACTCCCTGGCCCACATCGAACTGAACGCGGTGAACCTCGCGCTCGACATCGTCTGGCGGTTCGCCGACATGCCGCCCGACTTCTATCTGGATTGGGTTCGCGTCGCCAAGGAAGAGGCGCTGCACTTCGAACTGCTGCGCGATCACCTTCGCACCATGGGCCATGACTATGGCGATTACCCGGCCCACACCGGCCTCTGGGACATGGCCGAACGCACACGACATGACCTGCTTGCCCGGCTGGCGCTGGTGCCCCGCACGCTCGAGGCGCGGGGGCTGGACGCTTCGCCTGCCGTGCGCGCCAAGTTGGTGGGTGCCGGAGACAAGCGGGCGGGCGAGATCCTCGACATCATCCTCCGCGACGAGATCGGCCATGTCGGCGTGGGCAACAAGTGGTACCGCCATGAGTGCACGAAGCGCGGCCTGAACCCGGTGGCCATCTATGCGGAACTGGCGGAACGGTACGAAGCGCCCAGGTTGCGCGCGCCTTTCAACCTGGCGGCCAGGCGGGCCGCAGGTTTCGAGGAAGAAGAACTGCTGGCATTGCAGAAGGGCTAGGAGCGCCGGGGACGGTCAGCGGATCACTGCGGCCAGCCAGCATCACACCACCGGAAGCGCCTCGCCCCTGACAAAGGCCAGCACCATGGGCAGCACCGGCGCGGTCCAGTCGAGCGGCCGGGCCATGGCCGCCACCGTGCGGACATGGCCCAGCCCGGGAATGATGCGAACCTGCACATCGGTGCCGCCGGCCCGCAGGCGCTGCGCCAGACCTTCGGTGTTGCGCCGCGGGTCCACGGTGCGGTCGGCGCTGCCGGCGACGAGCAGCGTCCGCGGCGCGCGGGTGAGAGCATGCGCGATCGGCTGCGAATCGGCCGGCGTTTCGGGCCAGCGAAAAGCCACCCGCACCTCGGGGTCGCCAATCGGCAAGAAATCATAAGGGCCTGCCAATCCGATCCAGCCAGCCAGACGGCTGGGGGCCAAGCCCAGCGGGGCCAGCCAGCGAGGATCGAGCGCCAGCATGGCGGCGTTGTAGGCGCCAGCGGAATGACCCATGACCATCACCGCAGCCGGATTGCCGCCGTAATCCGCAGCATGGGAGAGCGTCCACCGCAGCGCGAGCGCGCAGTCCTGCAGCAGGCCTTCGTAGCGAACCTCCGGACTAAGCCGGTAGTCGGCCACCATGGCAAGGATGCCGTTGGCCGCCAGTGCCTCGCCGACGAACCGGTAGTCGGCACGTTCGCCGCGGGTCCAGTTTCCACCGTAGAAAAACAGCACCACCGGTGTGCCGCCAGCTGGTTGGGCCGCCCGCGGCTGGTACACGTCGATCCGGTGGCGCGGGTTGGGCCCATAGGCCATGCCGACATGGCCGAGGTAAGTGTCGCGGGCCACCAGCCGATCGAGCACTGCGGTGCCCGAGCAGCCGCTGAGGCAGCTCGCAAGGGCGGCACCCGCGCCGATCAGTCCTCTGCGGCGGGTCAAGACGGTTGGCATGGCGGAAGTCGTTCCGGGCGCAATGGGGTGTGGCATGGGGTTGTAAACAGGATGCAATCTTGGCTGGAAATATGAACAACAGTTTGGACACGGGTCAAACCATGGCCTGGACAGCGTTGGGCTCTTGGCTTCATTACGCGACAGGTGCCCGCGTGGATTCAATTGCGGTCCGCCGCACCCGTCCGACGCGTCAAAACATCGAACTGACGAGCGGCGCGTCGATGTCACATTCAAACCACAATTCGCAACTCTCGTGGCCGTAAGCTTCAAATGTTGCCGCTCAACAATCGGCAGACGTCTGCCAGCCCGCGGATCCAGAAGCGTCACGGAGGAATGCATGCCGACCCCGATCCAAGCCTTGAGCATTGCGCACCACCGCTGGCCTTGCCGCACCTCGGCTCCCCCGGGTTTCCACGCGCACCCGACGTCTTCGACCGCCACTCTTTTCCGAAAAACCGAGGCTTCCCCATGCAATTCAGCAATTTGCGCATCCGTACCCGCCTGAGCATCGCCTTCGGCGGGCTGACCCTGATGGTCCTGCTGGTGTCCGGCGTGGCCCTGTTCTCGCTGGCCGATGCCAACGCACGCTTTGCCGGCTACACCGCGGGGCTCAACGCACGCGCCACGGTCGCGAGCCATGTGCGCACAGCCGTGGACGAGCGTGCCATCGCGGCCCGCAACGTGGTGTTGGTCACCAAGGACACAGACCGCGCCAGCGAGAACGCCGCGGCCGTTGCC